>NZ_JAUBTK010000015.1:0-40375 GCF_036702455.1 Microcoleus sp. D2_18a_D3 | reverse complement strand
ATCGATTGACGGCGCACAATTTATTAACTATAATTACCAGGCCAAAACTAACAAAAATCTTACGCCTAACAGTTTTTCTCAAATAACCGTTAAACTATTCTAACGTTTGCGCGTACCCAACCTCGCAGGCACAACCTATATCTGTTAAGGATTCGTCCTGATTCACAGGAGCAAGATTTTAAAATATGCATCTCAGCGAACTGACTCACCCAAACCAATTACACGGCCTCTCGATTCATCAACTCGAACAAATTGCCCGACAAATTCGAGAAAAGCATTTAGAAACTGTAGCCGCTAGCGGCGGCCACCTCGGCCCAGGATTGGGTGTAGTCGAACTGACCTTAGCACTCTACCAAACACTCGACCTCGATCGCGACAAAGTTACCTGGGATGTCGGCCACCAAGCTTACCCTCACAAATTAATCACCGGCCGCTACAACCAATTCCACACCCTGCGCCAAAAAGACGGCGTTGCAGGCTATCTCAAGCGCTGCGAGAGCAAATTCGACCACTTCGGCGCAGGCCACGCTTCCACAAGCATTTCCGCAGCGTTAGGAATGGCGATGGCGCGCGACCTCAAGGGGGAAAACTTTAAAACTGTAGCAGTCATCGGCGACGGCGCATTGACTGGCGGCATGGCACTTGAAGCGATCAACCACGCGGGCCATATGCCGAAAACCAATTTGTTAGTTGTGCTCAACGACAACGAGATGTCAATCTCGCCCAACGTCGGCGCAATTACCCGCTATTTGAACAAGATGCGATTGTCGCCACCGGTGCAATTTCTCAAAGATAACTTAGAGGAACAATTCAAACATATTCCCTTTGTGGGCGAAACTTTTACTCCAGAAATGGAACGCCTCAAAGAAGGGATGAAACGCTTGGCTGTCTCGAAAGTTGGAGCAGTAATTGAAGAATTAGGCTTTACTTACATGGGCCCGGTAGATGGACACAATTTGGAAGAGTTAATTGCCACTTTTAAACAAGCTCATACCATTCAAGGGCCGGTGTTGGTTCATGTGGTGACGGTGAAAGGCAAAGGATATGCGATCGCCGAAAAAGATCAAGTAGGATATCACGCCCAAAATCCCTTTAACTTAGCCACAGGCAAAGGCATTCCTTCCACAAAACCCAAGCCTCCAGCTTACTCGAAAGTCTTTGCCCACGCCCTCGTCAAGCTAGCAGAAGATAATCCCAAAATTGTCGGCATTACCGCTGCAATGGCAACCGGAACCGGTCTGGATAAACTTCATGAAAAACTGCCAAAACAGTACATTGATGTCGGGATTGCCGAACAGCACGCCGTGACTTTATCCGCTGGTTTAGCCTGCGAAGGAATGCGCCCGGTTGTGGCAATTTACTCGACATTTGTGCAGCGAGGCTATGACCAAATAATTCACGATGTTTGCATCCAAAATTTGCCAGTTTTCTTCTGTTTGGATCGCGCCGGCATTGTCGGTGCTGACGGTCCAACTCACCAAGGAATGTACGACATTGCTTTCTTGCGGTGCCTGCCAAATATGGTAGTTATGGCACCAAAGGATGAGGCAGAATTGCAGCGGATGGTAGTCACGGGAATCAACCACACAAGCGGCCCGATAACGATGCGTTACCCGCGCGGTAATGGTTACGGCGTGCCTTTGATGGAGGAAGGTTGGGAAGAATTGCCGATCGGCAAAGCCGAAATTCTCCGCAACGGCGACGATGTGCTGATACTGGGTTACGGTTCAATGGTTTATCCGGCAATGCAAACTGCCGAGATGCTGAGCGAACACGGTATTGAAGCAACTGTGATCAATGCGCGTTTTGTCAAGCCTTTGGACACCGAATTAATCTTGCCTTTAGCACAGCGAATCGGCAAAGTTGTCACAATGGAAGAAGGCTGTTTGATGGGTGGCTTCGGTTCAGCAGTTGCTGAATCTTTGCTCGACAATAATGTTCTCGTGCCACTGATGCGGCTGGGCGTACCGGATACATTGGTAGATCATGCAACCCCAGAGCAATCATTTGCAAGTTTAGGATTAACTCCGTCGCAAATGTGCGATCGTATCTTAGCAACATTCAGCCGCAAACAGTCTCCTGTTAGCGTGTAAATAGCTAGAATTGTAGGGTGCGCCTAGCGCACCTTACTCTTCGAGACTAATCCTAAGAAATACCCGATTTATGACAGTGTAATAAAACGACCCCGCAAGTCCGATGGTGTCACATTCAGAACTCTACCTAAAATTTGACCGTTTGAAGCAATTTGAATAGTAGTGGCGTCATAACTACCATTGCTATCGCGATCTAAATCGGCTAAAGAAATTTTGCCTTCTTGAGGAAATCTCCCCGAAACCAAGCGAATATTTGGCAGTGGTACTGAATAAGTGGTGAGTATGAGGTTTGCCTCAGTTATACCATTAGTAAGACCAATTCGATCCAGAGACTTTTCAAAGTCTAGAATAATATCCCACGCCTGTACGCTACTGTTAGGGTTGCGCTTTGGATCTCCTAAAACAATATCCGTTCTTAGGACGAACACATCACTACCAGTTCCCCCTTTATATAGAGTGTAACCCAGGTCGCCACTCAGAGTATCGTTACCTGCACCTCCATCTAAGAAATCATCACCTCGACCGCCATTCAAAATGTCGTCTCCGTCACCACCTGCGATATAATCATCACCAAGACCGCCAATGAGAGAATCTCGACCAACTTCGCCGTATAAATCGTCTTCGTCTCTACCCCCTTGCAAGTTGTCATTGCCATCACCACCGAATAAAATATCTTTACCAGCATTTCCGTTGATGATTTCACTCTCAAACGAGCCTCTGATTGTATCATTTCCTTCTAAGGCAAGAACACCTCCAGGGAACTGAACCATCAAACCAGGAAGGACTGTATAATTATCAGGATTAGGAGTCAAGTTAAAAGTGTTTGCCATAATTGATTTCAGGAATATTCAATTGAACCAATAAATATATTACCATCTAACACAACGGAGAAAAAACAATGACTAACGTGAAACCAAATCGTACCGTGCGGCGGGGAAGACTCTTCCCAGAAATTCAGTGGTCAGAAGAAAAAAAAGCCCAGTGGCGAGCCGAAAGAGTGGCATTTTATCAGCGTTGCAAACCAATTTTCGATCGCCTCAAACCAGAATTGATTAAAACCCACTACAACTGGTACATGGCCGTTGAACCCGACAGTGGAGAATATTTTATCGACCAGGATGATATGCAAGTTGCAAACATAGCCCATGAGAAATACCCGAAAGCTAAATTGCACGTTTTTCGGCTCAATGAAACCGGAGTTTGTGGCACAATATGATTCAAGGAAGATTTGGTGATGAGGACGAGCTATTTTTTGAACTTGAACTGATTGCTGATAACGGCTTAGAATTACCTGTTGATGCTCTGCTTGATACAGGTTTTTCGGGCTGGTTAGCAATGGACAGTCAGGATGTAGACGGACTTGATTGGACATATGTGAAACAAGAAAAAATGCGAACAGCTAAGGGAGAATTCGATTTTGAAATTTATGTAGGAAAAGTGCGTATTGAGTACCTAGAATTTGACATTCCCGTTCATGTGGGTGACGGAGTACCGGAAATTTTAATAGGCCGCCAGTGGCTGACAACTCGGCGGTTAATAGTTGATATGTCTGCGGGTGTTTTGACATTGGAAGCGAGTTAAAAGCAAAATGAATTTAAAAAGTTTTGACATAGTAATAGTAGGAGCAGGCCCTGCAGGCGGACACTGCGCGAGAATCCTAGCCAAATCTGGCCACAAAGTCTTGCTAGCAGAGCAAAACGACAATTTTAATAAAAACGAGTTTTCCAGCGCCGCCACGCCTTTAGAAACCCTCTCTCAATTCGATTTACCCGAATCCGTTATCGGCAGTTTTTGGCACAAACTTACTATTGAAACTAGCAAAGTCAGTCAAACTTGGGAGTCTCCCCAAAACTTGGGAGTTGTTCTCAACTTTGCTAAATTTAGAGCATTTTTGGCCAGCGAAGTTGAGCGATTTGGCGGTGAAGTTTGGCTTGGTTATCGCTACACCGGACATTCACAAAGCAAGGGCGAAACCACAGTCGAATTTAAACAGTTATCCGACGGTCAAATTATCAAAGTTAGCACGAAAATATTGGTTGATGCTACTGGCTTTGCTAGGGCGATTATGTACGAAAAAGAGAATGATAAGCCAGATTTTTTGTCGGGAACCGGAATCGAATATTTAATTGAGGTTGAACCTGAAGTTTACAATAAATACAGGGGTGATTTAATCTTCTTTTTGGGCGATAAATGGATGCCAAAGGGTTATTCCTGGATATTCCCAATGGAACAAAACAGGCTGAAAGTTGGCGCGGGTCGCATTTTTTTAGATGCGAAAACGGTGAGGCATTTGTCACCCCTGAAAAAATATATTGATTTACTGATTGATGAATATCTGAAGTCTAAAAATTATAAAATTATTGACAAACACGGTTCGACGCTGAAGTACAGTCGCGGCTTGAAGGATATTTATTGCAAGGATAATATAATTGCGATCGGCGATACTGTCTCGACAGTGAATTTTTTGGGTGGCGAAGGGATTAGACACGGGATGGATGGTGCCCAAATCGCGGGGAAATATATTCAAAGGTATTTGGAGGGGAAAATCTCAGATTTTCGGGATTATGAGACGGAAATGCACCGCAAGTTTGATCGGAAATGGAATATTTCGGAAAGGTTGGCGGTGAGAAAGTATATCGATGATGTTAATGATGAACTAACCGATAAAATGATTTCTTATTTAAAGTATATGAAAACTGAAGAGGTGATGGATATTTTATTTTATTATAAATTTGAGAGAATTTCCAGAGGGTTAGGCGGTTATTTGCAGCGGAAAATCAAGGGATTGATTAAGCGATTTCACTTGTAAGGTGCGTGTGTTGAGAGATTGTTAGTTGAGGGAAAAATCTCGCTGGCGGACTCACCCTACTGACTTAAAAGTAAGGTGCGTCTGTTGAAAAATTGTTAGTACAGGGAAAAATCTCGCTGGCTGACTCACCCTACAAACCTAATTGCCATAAAAAATTTTCTGCTGTAACTTTAATGCGCGGCAGCGACAGTAAAGCATCGTCAAAACGGCTAAAATTTGACCTATATGATACACCAAAAATATACCCACTCGCTCCCATTAAATGCGCTACAATTGGATCGACATCGCCGTAAGGATAGGCAAAACATTTAACCGATTTCTCTAATCCCCGTTCCAAGATAGCACGGGATTTCGCCCCCTCCCGCACAATTTCTGTCGGCGACAATGCAGTCAGAGGTTGATGAGTAGCAGACATAGAACCGAATTCAATCCCTGCATCCCGCAGTTGCCGAATTTCCGGCCATCCCATTAACTGCACTTCTTCAAATTCGGCTTTTTCCCAACTATTTGTCTTTCCTATCGACTCCGCTACAAGAAAAACAGTTGCTGTAAAATCAAAGCGTTTTAGCAGAGGCCAAGCATATTGGAAAAAGTCGAGATAGCCACCGTCAAAAGTCATCAATACAGCTTTACCGGGTAAAGGAGTTTTATCCCGTTTCGCACTTTGCCAATTTTCCCAACTCGCACTATAATAACCGCGATCTTTGAGATACTGCAACTGTTGTTCCAAAACCTGCGGAGTAACTGCGTCTAAACCGTCAGGAGAAATGCGGCGGTAGGAGAGAATCGGCAGCCTTTGTGTAACGCCATGATTGTCCAAAACTTGAGGTTTCACGGAGTGAGAAACTTCCCGATAAGAAGATTTTGAGCCAATGATTTCCGGTGCGTAAAATACTTGCTTGGGAAACTCGTTTTCTTGGGGAATTTGCATTGTCGGTTCCCCCGCGATTGCCGCGGCTGACTCGATTTCCGGCAGCGCCGCCGCCGGGAGTGCGGCGCGACGGCTGACACTCGTCCCGATCGCACCCGATCGCCTGCCGAAGAGCACCGCATTTGGCGGGTAAATGCCCCCAGCACCCGCTGCATTCAAACTGTCGGGCAAATTAGACCTTTGTTGAGCACAAGAGGCTAAGCGCGATCGTAGCCACTGCTTGCCGTTGAGTGGTTTTCCCAGCAAAGCTTCTCGCACGGCGGCGACGCACAACTCAAAACCCATATTTCGAGTAATTGTCGATCGCAATTTTTGAGCAGAAACAAAATTATTTTCCACCGCAACAGTGACAATCCCGACAGCAACGCCGCCTATTTTCACCAGCACGTCTATTTCAGAACGCTCAACTTTTATATTAGCAAATTCCTCGCTAATTTCTAATACCATCAAATCTTTTTCGAGCGTAATTGTGGGGACTTCCTCGGCTATTTCTGGCTTGTAGAAATCCTCCAAATTCCAATGCGGACGCCCCCATAACTCTTGCAAAAATAGCGTCCAGTCCTGTTTAGGATGCAATGGTTTCAGCACAGTTTCCCACAATTTATTGCCTTTTTCGCAGCGATTGCGTTGAAAGAAGCGATCGAGAATGTGCCAAGCAAACTGGGCGGCAACCGCATCCGCCAAAACCGAAGCCGCAACCATGCCATCGCAAATCGGCAATTCAATAATACCGAGTTTAATTCCTTCTAGTTTGATCGTACAGCACAGGCGATCGTATATTTGCGGAAGATCGCAAATATCGGAAATTGGTTCGCTCACTTCCACCATTACTTTCCAGGAAATGTCACCCTTGACGCCCTTAGTCTTATCTAAAATATAGCTGATTTCATGGCTCTTAAAAATTTTATGATATTTGTGAACATTATTACTTTTAACCTCTCTCTCAATCCCTTGATGCCAAGGCAGATTTAAACTTAAATTTACTGCTTTTTCTTTATAACATTCCAGCATCCTTTGATCATATTTAACCCCCATAAAATCACAAATTTCTTCTAACTTTTTAACTTTATTATCTACAATATCTTCATATTTCACTAATATATGATTATAAGTTTTAGCATATTTGTGACTAATTAACATCGCCTCTTTCCAGCGAGTGATACAGTGGTTTAAATCCCAACCAGGCCCCCATAAATCATGAGAATTTCTAGTAGCCTCATGCAGAGAAGCTATGGTATCCATACTGTTTCGCAAAATATGTATAAATTTAGCATCCGGCAACAACCGCTGTATATCCTCAATAAAATATATGTGTTCCGGCGTTTTTTCCAACCAAATACTTTTGTTTTGTTCCGCCGCCAAACCATCCAAAATTTCGACAAACCACCTAACTTTAGTGCCTAGAGTTTGACTATTATCAAAACCTTGCAAAAGTTCAGGGCGATTAATCTCATCCTTAAAAAAAGCTTCCATCCTAGCAGGAAACTTTCGCACAAATTTTTTGTACAGTAAATAGTGAAAAAACTTAGATTCAGGAAAAGAAATAACTTCAGGATGAGCGGCTAATAAACTTTGAAGCATGGTTGTGCCGCTTCTCGGAGAGCCTACTAAAAATATCCGTTGCATTTTTCTACCTGATAAATGGTTTGTGAATGAGATTTTTTTGAGGGAAACACAGAGAGCGCTAAGCCCACACAGGAAGAGAAGAAAGAGATTTAATTGATGTATGATTATAACTCATTTGTCAACCTCTATTTTTTAGCTGGACTCAAATATTTGCTTAACTCCACGTAAATTTTTCTTTTAACAAATCCGAAAGTTCCTGATTGTAAGGTGTGAAATAATTAGTCAATTCTTGTTCGAGTTCAGGCGGCATTTTGCTGTATTGATCTACATGATTGATTTCATATTCTTTAATCGCACTCTCACTAATATTATCTAAGAATTTCAATACTTCCGAAAAGACTTGGCTGGGATTTTCGTCAAAATCTTCGCTTTTGAGAATTAGCAACTGTTCCCTAGGAAAATAATCAAGCCAATTTTTGATTTGTTCTACATAAATTCCCCGCGACAGATAGGAATAATGCTGGTGATTAAAACTGTAATAATTTTCATCGGCTTTCATTTTTTCAATCTCACCTTTGAGCCTATCTGGTTCAGAAGCGATCGCCTTTTCAAAATCCAACTTTTCGCAGCCACTCGCCACTTCTAAATGATAGTGCATCCATGCTCGTTTTACCGGGTTTCGCAGCATCACAATCAGCTTAACATCCGGGAAACACTTGTAAACCCGCTCGGCCACCAAAGGATGATAAATATAATAAGTAGTCATCTCCCACAGCAACACCTTTTCACCAGTTACACTGCGAGCCAACTGTTTGTTGTACCAATCAACACCACGCTCATAATTCAAATCAAAAAAGTGAATTTCGCGGGAAGCTTCTTTAATTTGCAAGTGATTTGCGAGATACCCGTAAAGAGATTCCGTCCCACAGTTTTGAGCGCCAATAATTAAAAAATCAGGTTTTTGCTTAAGTCCCAACTGATTTGAAACATTGACGTAGCCGGGATTATTTTTATTCAAATCGTAAGTTGCAGTGGCTGGTTCCGGTAAATCCAGAAGCGGCATTTTGCCCTCAAATTCCCAGCGGTACGGCGGACAAAGAATCGTTTTTTGGTTTACAGTCGATCGCACGTACAGCGGATAAACCTGCCACTGATAATCGTAGGCGTAAGCCAAAGTTTCCTCGTAAACCCCAGCATTCACGTAATACTGACCGTTTCCTAAATCCAGCCTATCTATTTGCAGCCGGATTTTGCCTTTCCCTTTCACCAGCGGCAGCAGTCTGCCCATTTGATTAGTATTAGTCTCAAAACAACTTTGACCATCATCCCTGCTGATTGTCACGGCAAAAATAGCAGCAGAAATTTCCTGCGCCACCGAATAATGAATTTCAATGCTAATAGCATCACCACTATCTATTTCCGTATTTGGCGACACTTTGACATCGGTAATTTCTACTTCCATAGTACCGAAGCGATTCTGATTACCTCGCAGTGGCGAACCGCTACTTGTAGCTTCAGCAGCACGCAGGGGAGTGCGATTTTCTGTGGACGATCGCATTTCTGACAAATACTGACCGACTACCACTTCCGGTTCCCCGTAAGCCACGATTTCACCGGATTTCAGCCACAAAGCCCGATCGCACATTTTCTGAATTTGCGACGCAGTGTGAGAAATCAAAACAATCGCACATCCTTGATTCTTAAACTCAGTTATCTTATTCAAACATTTAGTTTGAAAAGCCACATCACCAACCGACAAATGTTCATCAACTAAAAGCACTTCGGGATCGGTATGCACCGCCACCGAAAAAGCCAGCCGCATTTTCATCCCCGTACTGTAAGTCCGCGTCGGGCTGTCAATAAACTGTTTTAACTCTGCAAATTCCACAATATCGTCAAACCGGCGCGCCACTTCCCGGCGAGTCAAACCGGCCACCACCGCCCCCACAAACACGTTTTCTCTGCCCGTTAGATCCGTGTGAAAACTCGCACCCAAATCCAACAAGCCGCCAATTCTGCCGTTAACTTTAAGAGAGCCTTCCTCAGCCAGGCAAATACCGCCGATAAGTTGCAGCAGCGTTGATTTTCCCGCGCCATTCTTGCCAAGAATTCCCAGCATTTCGCCAGGAGAAACAGTAAAATTTATATTCCGCAGCGCCCAAAAACTCGCCTCCGGCTTCAGCTTCCACCAACCGGACAAAGCGGCTTCCATAATCGTATGAGGTTTCGCGGTAGAGTAGCGGTTAAAACGCTTACCCAAACCTTTGACAATAATTGCTTCACGCATTTACACTTCCTCCACAAAATGAGCGCTTTGCCGTCTAAAAATTCCCAGTCCGATGGGTAAAAGAGCCGCCACAGCCAAGCTCAAAATTAACAGAGCAGACCAATCCGGCTGCATACCTTTAAGAAGTATGGCGCGGTAAGCTTCAATCAGGGGCACCATTGGATTTAAGTAATAAAAAATCTTAAATTTTTCGGGGACGCTGCTGATGTCGTAGAAAATCGGAGTCAGGTAAAACAGCATCTGCAAAACTACTCCCAAAGTGTGCTGAGTGTCGCGGAAAGTGACATTCAAAGCGGCAAGGGGATAAGCAAAACTAACTGTCAAAACAAACTGAATAATCATCAGCACTGGCAACAACAAGAGCACTGCATTCAGAGGAGCGCCATCAATTGCCAGAAAGATAAGTAACACCGGCAATGCTAAGAAAAAGTGAATGAGCCCCGTCGTCGTCGTGACTACCGGCAAAATTGCCGACGGGAAATTTGGCTGCCTGATTAGTGGCTTATGATTGGTAATTAATGCCGTTGATTTAAATAATACCGTTTGAGACCAATTCCAGATTAACAAGCCGCTGAAAGCAAAGGAAGAAAATTTTGGAATATTAAGGGGTACGACAGAGCGAAACAAAAAGGAAAATACAGCCAACTGTAACAGCGGACTGATTAAAGTCCAAGCAATCCCCAAGGTCGATCGCTTGTAAAGTAATTTCATCTCGCGATCGACCAACACCCGCAGCAAATCGAACCAATGAGCCATTTTGCGCCGATCGAGGAGCGTTCCAGCATTTCTCACCGCACACCTCCGGCAGCTATCTGAGGTTCTGGCCCGGAGCCCTCCCAGGGCTGAATCTTAACCAAATTCTGGGTCGGCACTCGGGTCAGCTTGTCAGCAATTGGTTCTAAAAAATCAGCTTCAATCAATTTTATTGCCATAATTACCATTGTTAATTTTTGTTTTTTTAACTTCACTTCCTATTTATTTATTTATACTTACTTCAATGCTTCATTATACCTCTATTTTTTGTTGCTTATTTGACCTAATTATGTCAGTTATTAGGAAGGATTTTTCAGTGGTTTTTTGTCTACTACTGTAAATAACAGTAGATGTTGAAGTAGGGTGTTGTCAACTAAGCTAGGCTCATTCTGAGCAGCACTTTTGGGCATACCTTTAACCGCCATCGCCCGAGCCAGGGGTTCGGCAAAGTCAAGCGCCAGAATCGATCGCAAGTGAGCGCCCCGCAGTGGCTCTACACCGAATTTGGGAGTGACGTGACCGACTGCCAGTTCACCGTAACGGAGGTAAATGCCATCGGGTTTTTGCTCGTCAATGATTCTTTCTGCTGCTTCCCAACCTTCGTGCAAATCGATTTCAATTTCATGTCTTCCCAAGTCAACATGAGCAGGCTCACCTTGCATAAAACTAGAAAGAGCCGATCGGGTTTTTAACTGATCCATCACTCCCCGCAAGTACGAGTAAGCCAGTAGTCTCGTCCGCAGCCACCGCCAACTACCTCGCATCCCCATGTATTGAAGCCAGTCAAGGGATTTTCTCAGTCCGACAACCAGCACATCTAAGGCTGCCGGCCAGAAAAATACGATCGCGACCAAAATTTTATTTACCAGCGAATCAGGAGTTTCGTAGTCTTTTATGTGCAGCGTCTGTCTCATTTCTGGATGCCGCTGACCGATCAAAACATCCGAACGCCCTTCCGCGCGAGCTCGGCCAAAAGAGCGATCGAGGTTGTTAGTTTCGTGTTCGTAGTGATACCCGACTGCATCCGGTGCCACCGCAAAAGGTACATTTGCTTTGAGCAAGCGCAAGGCGAACTCGTAATCTTCATAGGCAGTACCCGGGCCGAAGGCAGAATCGAAGCCTCCGGTACCAGCAAACAGTTTTGTATCAATAGAAAGGTTCCCACAGAGCAAATCTTGATAAGTGTACCGGTGAGTCGGCTTGCTCATCTGGTAAAACTTTTCCTCCCACCAAGTCCGCACTTCTACGTCAAAAAAATTAGTCCTGGATTGCAACTTTGGCGGATAAGGACCGATCGCGGCGCAGCCCGGACGTTCTCGATGAACGCGCCCGTGGTTTTCGACTAAACACGGCATTGCTTCGATGTCATCGTCCAGAAACAACAGCAGTTGTCCAGTAGCCTCCGCTGCTCCAATATTGCGAGACATACCCACACTCCGGCAGTTGGCCTCAATTATGTGCATTTTAAAAGGAGCTTTGTAGTCTTGTAACATTGCTAAAGTATCGTCAATGCAGCTATCTACGACGACCCTGACTTCGATGAGGTCCATCGGATAAGTCTGTGATTGCAGAGCATCTAAAGCCCGTCGCAGCGAAGAACTTCGGTTGTGAGTTATAAGAATGATGCTAAATGTTACATTTTCCATATTTACATTCGGAATTGGGAATTGGGAATTGGGCGGAGCGAAGGGTTCGGGCATTGGGCATTCTTAACTTATAACCAATAACTAACAACTAATAACTAATAATTTCTTCCTTAATTTTTTGCAACCACTTGCGAGACACAAAATAAGCCTTCGGGCCGCTAATGCAGCCCCGCAGTTGAGCTAAAAGCAAATCACTAGGGATAGAATCCGGTTGCCTTCGCAAAGAAGCAATTAGTTCAGGAATTTGTATCTTCCACAGCCATGACAAGGCTAACATAGGTACGCTGAATTCTCTGTTGACCACAAATAGTTGCGTCCAGAAAGCATAGAGTCCCATTGCGTAGCCTTGGAGCGTGTTTCGCAGTTCTTCCCATGTGCGCCGGTGGCGGTGCCAACTCAAGGCCCTCGGTTCGTAAACGATGCGGTAGCCGGCGCACAAAATGCGGGCAAACAGTTCGCAGTCTTCCCCGTTGGCAGTGGGCGTTCCCGGTCCCAAAGCCTCGTCAAACAAGCCGATAAAGTTGATCGAACTTTTCCGCAAAGCCATACTCGCCGAAACCCCCACTGGCGAGACAACCAGCGGGTTGCAGTGCACCCCGTCAAAAATTAGGCGCTCGAAGCCCCGCCCGTGGGGGGTGTAGCGCTCGAACCATTCTTGCGCTTCGCTTTCCAGTTGCAAGGGCATCAGCAGCCCCGTGACGCACATAACTCGGGGATCGCTGAAATTTCGCAAGAGCGATCGCAGCCAGTTCGGATCGGGGGCTGCATCGTCATCTGTAAACGCTACGAATTCGTGTTTAGCTTCGCGTAAAGCTCGGTTGCGGGCAGCGCTGGATCCCGGTAGGTCTTCGCGCACATAGCGCACTTTTGGGTAATTTTTGACCAGTTCCTTGCTAGCGTCGGTAGCCGGACAATTGTCAATTACTAAGTATTCCTGGCCGTCGTCGGGCAGCCGCATAAACGCTTCCAGACAGCGCCGCAAATCTTCCGGTCGATCGCGCGTGCAAACTGCTACTGTGGCGATCGGCATTGCCTCCACCGGCCCCCGCTCATCCCATTCTAGAGAATCGTAGAGCCAGTTTTTCCACAAATTGTCACCAGCAGCATTCATCAGTGTTTCCCGTAATTCGTCACCCCCCATGCGACCTCCGACTACGGGCAAAAGAGCTTGGCCGATCGGTTTTCCCCCCAGCCGAATTAAAACCAAGGCTTTGCTGTAACGCTCCTCAACCCTAATTTCTGGCGGGAGTTTGGATATTTCGAGGTCAAGAATAGCTGTTGCCATTTTAGATTTTAGATTTTAGATTTTAGATTTTAGATTGCCAAAAAATCCTAGATACTCCGTATATTACCGGATGTATTTTAGCAGAAATTGTTTTATGGGATAGCAACTTCTCAATGCCATACTTGCCGATCGCCGATCGCGAATCAAAAATAAAGCCTCATTTTTGTTATTGCTTTTATTTATTTTAACTTTCAATGACCGGCTGATGTCAAGTTTTTTCCCAACAGAATTTTTACCGCCGAAAACGAGAGATCGTCGAGGCTGCTGTCAATTGCAGGTGTTATTGGCTGCCGGCGCGCTACCAAGTCTCGCCATTAATGCCACATCTAAAAACCTGCTTTTTTGATAAAACCGCGTTGGTGCGATCGCTCCTCATTTCAGCTTTAATGGCGATCGGGTACTATTCAATGGCAACATAGGAAACAATTAAACACTCGCGCCCTTCAAACTTTCGCCGTTTAACCGCCCACGGATTAGCTGAAAAAAACTCCAAAACTCAACCCTAAATAAGACCCAGGAATGATAAAAAAACAGGAGATAACAGGCTGGTTGGAAACAGATCGAGCTGAGATTACTTCTGGCAAGCTAGTGGTATTTTTATAAAATGAATATCATCTATTGTCGGGGGATTGATGTGGCTATGTTTGGGGGCAAACAAAAGAACGCATCGTTTTGTCCCCTAGTCAATGAGCGGAGTTAAAAAACCTATTATGGGGCAGCCAGTCGATTTTCGATTTTCGATTTACTCCACAGATGAATCTGGGAGCTTGAACAAGAGTCTAAAACTTTGGGCTGCGGGCGATTCCTGTCGGAAACTTAGTATCCGTTTTTGGGCGGGGTCAAAAAGCTATTTAAACTCTCTCCTCAACAGCCACAAGGTTTGCTTAGAAGAATGTATCAAACTTTTACAAAAAAACCGAGCAAACTCATAAAGTCTCTCTCTGCCCTGACAAAAGCAGTTAGCTAGCACGATGCGGGTTCTCCGTTTTTCAGATTGGACTCTACACGGCCCTCAAAACCCTAAAAATGAAGAATTGTAAAGTTTTATCAAGATATTGGGACATCTGAATTAAAATCTTCTCATAAAAAAGACTAGCTTTTAGCAGGCGCAAATTGTGGAAAAAAGTTTAAAACTCAGAATATGAGATTGAGTTCGCTACTCTTACATGGTGCAATAAAATGTAACTTTTGATGCCAGAACCAGTAGCATGAACTTTGTCGAAGGCCGAATGCCCATCAGGCAAATGCCTTCGGAAAATCGCCTTCTTGGCGCTGCATCAAATCTTAAGTGCAATTACTTTCCTTGCACGAGAGCCGGAGCCTTCGAGCAAACATTTAGCTCCAGGGCTTACGCACCAGAACTTGGATAAACCGGGTTTTTTTACCGGGAGCGAGGGCGGCAACAAAGTGTTTTCGTTCATCAAACCCGGTTTCAGCGTCCGAGACTCAACTCGATCGAATGAATGCAGTCGCAACCGATGTTTAAAAGTGGCGATACTGCAAGTTGCGTGCAAAGCAGGGAGCTAACCGCAGTGATGGATCTCGATTGTTTACCTTACGGCGCAGGCCACGCCCAAGAAGGGGTCTGTCTCCTAGTCCGAATGGGGCCGCACCGCATTTTACTCGACTGCGGTGTAGACGATATTGCACCGCTATCAGCGACCTTAAATCGATCGCTGCCAGCCGATTTTGTGGTGTGTACCCACGCCCACTCCGATCATGCCAGAGGTTTGCTAGCACTCCATCAATCTTTCCCCCACTTGCCAATTTACGCCAGCGAAGTGACAGCGCGACTGCTACCGCTCAACTGGCCAGAACTGGCTCAACAGCCAGAGTCCCGGTTCTGTCAGGGACTGCCCTGGCAGTCGCCGCTCGAAGTGCGCCCAGGACTGAGCGTGCAGTTGTTCCCGTCGGGCCATTTGCCCGGAGCGGCGACTGTGCTGCTGACTTATGCCGCCCCGCACCGCACCTACACAGTGGTTTACACCGGCGACTTTTTCCTGTCCAATTCTCGTTTGGTGGAAGGTTTGCCCCTGGGAGAACTCAGGGGCATGAAGCCGGATGTGTTAATTTTGGAAGGCAGTTACGGCACGGCCCGCCACCCTCACCGCCGACAACTAGAAAATCAGTTAGCCGATCGCATCCACCGCGCCATCGCCGACGGTTACTCGGTACTGCTGCCCGCGCCGGCCCTTGGTTTGGGCCAAGAAATGCTGATGCTGCTCCGCAGTCACCACTACTTTACTGGCCGCGACTTGGATATTTGGGTGGACGGCACTGTCGCCGACGGGTGCGACGCTTATCTGGAACTGTTACCCCAATTTCCCACCGCCGTCCAAAATTTTGCTCTGCACCAACCTTTGTTTTGGGACGAAAGGGTGAAGCCCCGCGTCCGCCGGCTCTCTGCCGAACAGCGCCCCGGATTGGGAGCCACGCCCTGTATTGTAATTACAGACAAGTTAGCTGATTTGGCTTTGTATGTTGCCGATGGCACAAATCCTTGGATTTTGCTCGCCCCTCAAAAACCAGGATATCCCGTCACCGACTGGCTGGGCAACAGGCCCCTATTTGGAGTCACAAGTGTCGAAACTTATCTGCTAGCCGAACACTGCGACGGGCCGGGGACTACCCAACTCATCCACAATTTGCGTCCCCAGCACGTAATTTTACTCCACGGTTCCCCTGCATATTTGGCTGACTTGGCTAACTTGGACGAGCTGCGAAACCGCTACCAGTTGCACACTCCGGCGGCCGGCACATTGGTCGAATTGCCGATCGGGGAAATGTTTTTGCAGCCCGCTATCCCAGAAACTAACTATGAGGGAGAACTCACCGAATTGGGGACAGAGGTAGCAATTAGCTTGCCGAGTCCGATTACAGCCGATCCTCGGTGGGCCAATTTTGCCGATACCGGTTTGGTAGAAGCGCGCTGGCAAGGCGAAGAACTGGTACTGCGGGGCATCTCCCAGCGGGAACTCCTTTTTCAAGGCAGCGCCGTTCAGGCCAACCTCGAATGCTGCGGCAATTGCCAGCACTACCGCAGTCAGCGCTGTTGGAACCAGTCCAGTGCTTTGTTTGGCTTTAAAGTTACCCCCGACGGTTTCTGTCCGGTGTTTAAAGCGATACCGGAGTCCGAACTTTTCCTAGAAGATGGGGAAACAGACGGGGAATAAGCTGTCGGGAACCTCGAAACCAGCCCGCAGGCAAAGACAACAAAAAAACAGTCCTGGACGCACCCAGACAAAAAACCCCGTTTCAGCAGGGGTAAGCTGTCGCGTATTGAATTTTTAAACTACTGTGTACTTACGCTGTTGTGGGGAGTAGGGGTTGGGCAGGAGATCCCGCCCTCAAGCTTAAATTTAAAGGCAAAATAGCTTATGTGGTCACAACCCAGAATATTTTCGGCCTCAACCGGGTTTTTTGCATAATAATTTCTCCACAAAAAAGGGAGAAAAGTAGTTTTCTTTTCCCCCAAGTTTTCCTTGTGCCTCAAGCGCGAGCTCAAAACTATTCCAAATTCGAGTCCGGGTAGTGATTGCGAATTTGTTCGGCTTCGGGACAATCGTCAGAAACTAGGGGTTCGCAGTTAGTTCGGGACACCGAAGCCAACTTCTGGGACACAGATCCAATACTTTCGAGACGTACCATTTCTTCCCATGAGCTGATTTCGTCTTCTTCGTCGGTTTCGTAGCGCAGCGTGACTAGATCCCCTTCAATATCTAGGATACGAGCGCGCTCTATCCAACGTTGCTGATCTCGAAGAAAAATAGAAACCTCACGACCATCACAACAGAGTTGATAGATTTTGCGCTGTAGCATTTGTCAGTTCTCCTGCGCAGTGTAACTTGCTTAAAATATGGTCTGTTTACCGTAACGTACTTTGGGTTTTACATCGGAAGGCACAGCCGTATGGACTGGCCAGTTTCACGTTTTCCGCAACTTTTGTACCGATGGGAGTTACCAAATTTGATTTTACCACCAAATCTATCGAGTACGCCATTTATCCAATTACAGGTTTTCCCGTCAGTGGCATCCCTCGTGAGAGGCATTTGCCAGCATAGATCGGAGCATTAGGACTTGACGACGGCACGCGATTAACAGCGACAATAACAACAGACTCTGCCTCAAAAATCTCGATCTCTTTTGCCTCAAGTCCCCCAGAAACCTCTGGTTTCGACGTTTGTTCGATCGCCCACTAACGCCGTCAAGGCTCAATCTCCAATCTCAAATCTCGAAACGAAAGCTTTAAAGCGACACTCAAACAGCGACAATAAAAACAGACTCTGCCTCAGATATCTCGCTCTCTTATGCCTCAATTCCCCCAGAAACCTCTTGTTTGGAGGTTATTTCTAGCCCCCAGTACCCACTCTGAACTCAATCTAAAATCTAAAATTTAAAATCGATTGTTCGATCGCCCACTAACGCCGTCAAGGCTCAATCTCCAATCTCAAATCTCGAAGCGAAAGCTCTAAAGCGACACTCAAACAGCGACAATAAAAACAGACTCTGCCTCAGAAATCTTCCTCTCTTCTGCCTCAAGTCCCCCAGACACCTTTTGTTTCGACTTTTGTTCTGACCCCGAGTACCCTGTGTGAACTCAATCTAAAATCTAAAATCTAAAATCTAAAATCGATTGTTCGATCGCCCACTAACGCCGTCAAGGCTCAATCTCAAATCTCAAATCTCCAAGCGAAAGCTCTAAAGCGACACTCAAACAGCGACAATAAAAACAGACTCTGCCTCAGATATCTCGCTCTCTTATGTCTCAATTCCCCCAGAAACCTCTTGTTGGGAGGTTATTTCTAGCCCCCAGTACCCCCTCTGAACTCAATCTAAAATCTAAAATCTAAAATTTAAAATCGATTGTTCGGAGTGTGATAAAAATCACTGACAGCAGGCAGCCCCTAAATGTAGAAAATGGTGGCGGCCAACAACTAGCTTCAAAACGGGCAGCGGAACCTGTGGCGGTTAAGCTAAAAGAATTGCGGTTCCGTTCAAAACAAATTGGAGTCATCGCTCGTGCGTATTAAGGAGGCTAATTGATGGTGTACGCAGAAAATTGGTCGCAGCCGTCTATCTTGGAGCTAGCGCGATCGGGCAACTTTCAAGCCCTGAATTACTGGATTGACAGCTTGCTGCGCCCCGAAGGGATTTATGCCCGCGTCGAACAGGCTCAGGCCGGCTGCGTCCAAATCCTCGTAGAATTCCAGCGCGAATTTGCGCCAGATACTACCTTACTGGGGAGCACTATCCGGGAAGGCTTAGTCAAATTTATTTGCCACCAACTCTGGAGACTCAACTCGCCAGCAGTAGAAGGAGTGCGAATTCACGCGCGCTTGGCTGGGGATGCAGACATTCTCTGGAAACAGTCAGTGCGAATTGTGACTCCGGCAAACCGCCAGCGGCGGCGTTACCGTTCCCTACCGGTTGTCGATTGGGTTAAATTTAAAACGTATCGTTCTCTGCTGCTAGTGGGATCGGCACTTGCCTCATTTATTTTAGGGTGTTGGGTCAGCTACCACGAGGCTGTGACACTGCAGTTAGGATCTCCAGTATCCGGCTACCAGCAAACTGCTGGAATTTCGGGGCCGCCTCCAAAACGTGCGGATACGGTGCAAGCGGCCTTAGAAGTGGTACCAGTAGTACAGCAAAAGCAAGTTGCTAATCCTTACGACCCAACAGTAACGCTGATGTTCGGAGGAAATGTGAATCTATCGGATGCGCTCGGAGCATCTGCTGCCAACGATCACCAATGGGCTTTCGCCAATATGGACGAGTACCGGCAAGCAGATGTGGCGATGGTTAACCTAGAAAACTCCCTGACTCGCTCTACATTGGGCTCTGGCAAAAAACAATTAAATTTTAAAGCCGATCCAGAAGCGGTGAAAGTATTAACAGCCGGAGGAGTGGATCTTGTCAATCTGGCAAATAGCCGCGCTATGGATTACGAGGAACCGGGGCTGGTGGAGACTATGAATACTCTAGATAATAGTGGGATTCAACACCTGGGAGCCGGCAGAGATATTAAAGAAGCGAGGCGTCCAGATATTATTGAAGTTAAGGGTCAGCGGATTGCCTACCTCGGTTATTACGATGCCGAGCTTAACGTCGCCGACCAAGGGAAAGCGGGCACTAATCCCCGCCGCAACAATCGCGTGGCAGAGGATATTCGAGCTCTTAGGGGTCAGGTAGACTGGATTATTGTTAATTACCACTGGGGAGTCGAATTGGCAGATTATCCGGGGGACTGGCAGATTGATTTGGCTCGGTTCACGATCGACCAAGGAGCTGATTTGGTAGTGGGACACCATCCCCAGGTACTGCAAGGTGCAGAAATTTACAAAGGCCGCCCGATAGTTTACTCGCTGGGTAATTTTATATTCGGCGGGAATGCTCGCAGGGATTACGATACCGCAGTCCTGAAAGTATCGCTCAAAGACAGGAATATGAAGGTAGAGTTTCTGCCTGTGGAGGTGAAAAAGTTTCAGCCGAAGGTGGTGAAGGGAGCAGCAGCAGATCGCATTCTCAAACGGGTCGAGCAAATTTCTAGTATTTTCGATCGACCGATGCCATCTTCTGTAGTTCTCGATTCCCTAGTCCAGCCAGGATCGGCATCAAAAACTCCAAATTCGACCTTGCCAGGAGCAGCCAAGAGCGGTACATACCAGCGCGGGCGAGGTTCCGGGGGAACTTCCGGTGAAAGCAATCAGCAAGGCCCCGGACAACCCAAACCTACTTTGATTTTGCCGGCTTTGCCGGCTGCGCCCCAACAGCCGGACAACTCCTCATTTTTCCCGAACGGGACGGGGCCTGCAATTGAATCAAACCCACCTCCGAATCAAAATTTGCCGCCGCGCATCTACCCCACTCAACCTCAAAATCCCAGCCGGGAACCAGAGCCGTTTACAAAAGAGCCATTCATCAAAGAGCCGTTTATTTCGCCCCCTTCTCCCAGTCAAGGAGCAGTGCCGAGTCCCCAAAGCTATCTTCCCCGAAATCGGGCTGTATCTTTTGAAGTCGCACTCAAAGGGCAGCCGACCTCAGCGATCGTTCCAGCTACCAGCAGCAACCGCTCCAAGCAGCGGATCGCCCTGCCTCCTATAGCTGGGAGCATTGGTTAGCCGGTGGGGGCCGGAGCGAGGATGCAGGGGGAGGATAGGGGCGGTAATGGGTGAACATCAACATACTAGCGACCAATTATTAACGATCGATTTACTGACAACCAATGATCAATGACCTACTACCGATGACAAATGTGTTTGCGATCGCGCTCAAGCAAAAGCAGTACAAAACCTATATCCTCTCCGACGAAACCGCTAACTCTACTCTAGAAGTTGTGCCGGAACGGGGCGGTATTGCCACTAGCTGGCTGGTTGAAGGCAAAGAAATCTTCTATTTGGACGCGGAACGGTTCGCCAATCCCGATCTAACTGTACGTGGCGGGATTCCCATCCTGTTTCCCATCTGCAGCAATCTCCCCGAGAATACTTACACGCACAAGGGAGTGGAGCGTAAGCTCAAACAGCACGGCTTTGCTCGCGACTTGCCTTGGAAAATAGGCGAACAAGTTACGGAGGGTTGCGCCGCTCTGACGCTGATTCTCGATAGCTGCGACAAGACGCTGGCTGTTTATCCCTTTGATTTCCAACTAGCCTTCACTTATCAGATTAAAGGCAATTCTTTGGAAATTTTTCAGCGATACACCAATCTGTCTGCCGAACCCATGCCGTTTTCTAGTGGTTTGCACCCCTACTTTTTGGCGACGGACAAATCTAAGCTCCGCTTTGAGATTCCGGGGATGCAGTACAGAGATCAGAACACCCACCAAAAGGGTTACTTCACTGGGGTTTTTGACCCGACGCTGGATGAAATTGATGTTTCCTTTGACGAGCTCACTGGTCTTGCTGCTACTGTTACTGACGCGGCGAGCGGCTTGCGGCTGACCGTCAGTTACAACTCCAGCTATGGGAAGTTGGTTTTCTGGATGGTGAAGGGCAAGGATTTTTACTGTTTGGAACCTTGGACTGCTCCTCGAAATGCCCTCAACACTGGCGAACACTTGATTTATTTGCCCCCCGGCGCGACTTGCGAGATGCTGGTTCGCATGACTGCAAATTTTATTTAAAAAACGCTTGCTATTTCAAATGAGGGGTGCTACTATTAGAAATTGTGTGCGGTAACAATGTTTTCGCGGGTCGCTAGCTCAGCGGTAGAGCATTCGGCTTTTAACCGATTGGTCTCGGGTTCAAATCCCGGGCGACCCATAAAAAATTTGTGAGTTAAGAATTTTGAGTTTTGAGCTGAATGCTCGGAACTCAAAATTTTGTTTTTTGAACTTTTTAGTAAATCTGGAAAGATAGTGCGCGATCGGTGGCAAATTGTCTTAATATTATCGTAAGAATTGAGCTTGTCCAAAATTCACTGCCCAAAAATCACAAATAATTAGGAGGAATATCTATGGCGCTTGTACCTATGCGATTGCTGCTCGACCACGCGGCTGAAAATGGTTACGGCCTACCGGCTTACAACGTCAACAACATGGAGCAAATCCAAGCGATCATGCGCGCTGCTGACGAAACCAACAGCCCTGTGATTCTGCAAGCTTCTCGCGGCGCTCGCTCCTACGCTGGCGAAAATTTCCTGCGCCACTTGATTTTGGCAGCAGTTGAAACCTATCCTCACATTCCCATTTCCATGCACCAAGACCACGGCAATGCCCCCGGCACTTGCTATTCTGCCATGCGCCAAGGTTTCACCAGCGTGATGATGGACGGTTCTCTGGAAGCGGATGCTAAGACTCCTGCTAGCTACGAGTACAATGTTCAAGTTACTCGCGATGTGGTGAATGTTGCTCATTCGATCGGCGTTAGCGTTGAAGGCGAACTGGGTTGCTTGGGTTCTCTGGAAACAGGAATGGGCGAAGCAGAAGACGGCCACGGCTTTGAAGGTGCGCTTTCTCACGATCAGTTGCTGACAGATCCTGAACAAGCTGTGGATTTCGTCGAGCAAACCGGCGTTGATGCTCTAGCAGTCGCGATCGGCACTTCTCACGGCGCTTACAAGTTCACTCGCAAGCCGACTGGCGAAATTTTGGCAATCAGCCGCATTGAAGAAATTCACCGCCGCTTGCCGAATACTCACTTGGTAATGCACGGTTCATCTTCTGTGCCCCAAGAATTGCTGGAAATCATCAACAGCAACGGCGGCAAAATCCGCGAAACCTACGGCGTACCTGTGGAAGAAATCCAAAAGGGCATCAAGTGCGGTGTTCGCAAGATCAATATCGATACTGACAACCGTTTGGCGATTACTGCTGCGGTGCGCGAAGCTTTGTTTGCGAAGCCTGATGAGTTTGACCCCCGCCACTTCTTGAAGCCGTCGATCAAGTATATGCAAAAGGTTTGTAGCGATCGCTATAATTCTTTTGGTTGCGCCGGTCACGGTACAAAGATTAAGCAAGTATCTTTGGATGATTTTGCAGCTAAGTATGCTAAGGGCGAATTGAGCTCCTCTGCTAAGAAGACTGTAGCTGTTTAAGAATTTTAGGTTTTAGATTTTAGTTTTGTCTGAAGTCTAAAGTTAGGATTGCCGGGTAGCTGTGGAGTTGCCCGGTTTTTGTTTTGGGACACAAACCAATAGAAGTGATATTGAAAACTGCGATCGCTATAGCAGTTTCCCTATTTTTGATTACAATGAAGCTAATTTTCCTTGGAAATTCAACCGTTTGAATCAAAGGTGAACAAATGGCAAAGGTTATTGCAGTTACAGAAGCTATTAAAAGCCTTGCTGAGGCTGAATCAAGGTTGAATTTGAGCCGAACTGAGGATGAGGCTTTTTTTACAGAGTGGCAAACTGAATTGCCAAGTCCCAGCGATTCTGAACAGACTGCTTTGGATACGCTACGACGCAGATTGCTGTATCATAGAGCCGATGGAGAGTTGTTAGAAGGGGCAGTGACATTGCTGGTGGCATCACCTTTGTTAGAATTGGCGGGATTCTACGATCCACCGTTTAGGATGAAGGCTGAAGCTGCGATCGAAATTGCGATCGATGATGGGGAAGAAACGCTGCGCGGACGAATTGATATCTTGATTTTGCAGAATCAGCTTTGGGTAATGGTTTTGGAGTGTAAGAAGACTACGATTTCCACGCGATCGGCATTACCCCAAGCATTAGCATACATGATGGCAAATCCTGATTTGGATAAACCGAGATTTGGTATGTTGACGAATGGCGATGATGTGTTGTTTGTGAAACTCAGGGCTCAACCTACACCCGAATACGGGTTATCGCGGGCATTTTCGATTTATACTGTGCGAAGTGAATTGCGATCGGCTTTTCAAGTCTTGAAGCATTTAGGGCAAGGCATCACGGCCGTCTAAGTTACGGTGAAGGTATTGCCTTAGTACAGGTGAAATCGTGTAAAAATTTGCTTGTTGTTCTATCAAGCAGCGCCGCGATAGAGATTGCAGCGCATTTAGCAAATCTGAAGCCGGAATTATCTCATTTTCTAGCAATTTTGCCCGGTTGATTGGCTGGCTTTCTTTCGCCAACAAGGAGATTACTTGTTTTTCTAGTTCGGATAGGCGATCGAACTGCTGCTGTAAAACATCTTTCAAATCTGCTGGCAACAATATGGTATCATTTGGTAATAACTCTGTCACGCCTCCTCCTAAGTCTTGAATCAGAGTCGCCACGCTTTTTAACCATAGGGGGTTGCCTTGGTAGCGATGAATGAGTGTTTCGTAGTTATCGATTTCTTCTAACCCATAATCTCTGAGTATTTCCCGTCCGGCTGCAATTTCTAAACCTTTGAGTTGTAAGGTACGAATGGCAGTATTTGGGTTTTTAACTTGAGTCACTTCTCTGGGTTGTTCCCAACCGACTAACATCAAGCAGCTTTGATGGGATAATTTTTCTATTTGTTTAAATAAAGTGCGATATTCTTCGCATTCAGGTTTGTATTTCCCTGCAAATTCCCCGCTACAGAAAAGGTTGTGAACGTCATCTAAGACTATTAAACAGCGATGGTTTTGTAAATACTTAATCAGCGGTAAGCGTTTCTGGTTGGTTGGGGATGAATCTTGTTTTTCTGAATTTGAAAAAAGCTGTATTAGGTTAGATTGAAATTTATCTATGGTGGGGCATTCGTCTAGTGTGTACCAAACTGCGTACTCAAACTCGTCTTTAATTTGTTGTACGAGTTGCACTGCTAGGGTGGTTTTGCCGATACCACTGATGCCGGTGAGGGTTATGAGCCGGCTGTGTTGTTGTAGAATCCATGTGGTGAGGGTTTGGAGTTCGGGGGTGCGATCGAAGAAATCACCCAAATCTGGCATTTCGCTTAAATCTTGATGCGAAGTTTTAGTTGGTTTTGGGTTAGATATTTCCTCATTTGGTGGGTGTGAGTTTGGTATATTTGGCGGGTGTCTACCTTCTCCACAGGTGTTAAAACTACCTTTCACTACAATGTCTTGTGCAAAGTTTAAAATATTAGAGTTTTGCAACCTCTCCATTGTGGAGCGAAAATTTGTTTTACTGACATCTTCCCCTAACTCCTCTGAAAGTATCTGCCATAATTCCGAGCCGATTTCCCTGATGCGACTTTCAGAACAGTTAAAATCTTTAGCTATTTCTTTGTATGTCTCGCGTTGTAGAGTTCCCCGCAGTACCGCTTCCTGTAAATCGTCAAGGTGCTGACCTGTTTTCTCCAAAACTATGCGATCGGCGACATTTAACATTTCTTTAAGATTCATCTGGCAGGGAGATGCGAGAGTTTTGTGTATTGTAGCTCACAACTGCCAACATTTTCGTACATTTTCGTACATTGTTGTACAAACTTAGATTAAAGTTAAAGTAAAAGCGAGGGAGAATTGGCGGCAAAATAGAACTTTTTTGGGCTAGACAAACGTTGAATTTATTAAGGATAATGGAACAAGTATTACAAGGATAAATTGATTTATGAATTGGGAAGATTTGGCCAGTAAAGCAGGTGAAGAAGTGGTAGAAAATGTTGTAGAAAAAACTACGGGAATTAATGGAAATACAGTCAAAACAGTCAAAGCGGTTGCAGAAACTGGTGCTGCGGTAGGTGCGGCTGCCAGTGCTGCTACAGGGTTGACTGTTGCAGCAACTTCAGGAGCAGGAATTACTTCTGGTCTAGCAGCAGCAGGTGGTGTGGTTGGTGGTGGTATGGCGGCGGCTCCTGCGGTATTAGCAGCAGGCCCTGCTTATCTGGGGGCAAAAATAATGAATGAAACTTTGTTCAAAGAGCAATCGAACTTGTCTGAGGAAGAGAATGATGCTCGTGCAGCGGCAAGAACAGCTACAAACATTGGGGCTGCTGCTGGTCTAGTTGGTGCTGGTGCTGTAACGGTAGCTGGCGGTGCTTCTGGTGCTGCAATTATGGGCACCCTTGCGGGTATCGGTGGTGTTGTCGGGGGAGGCGCAATTGCTGGTACTGCCATAGTTGCTGCTGCGCCTGTTGCTGCGGCGGCTGCTGTTGGATACGGAATATATAAACTGTTTGGAGGTAAAGGGTAAAGATAGTTAGTTCAGTTTGACTTTGAAGGTCTAATTAATCTGAAGTTTAGCGGAGCACTTAATTATTATGGATGAGATAGTCAATAAGTTAGCTGGTCTAGGAGTTGCTGGTTTAGTCTTAGTTGGGCTTGTTGCAACCTCTTCTTATGCAGGAGCCGTAGCAATTACAACTTCGTTAGCTTTTTTAGGTGGTCCTTTTGGCATGATTGGGGGCGCAGTTGCTCTCACCTTGATTGCAGGCGTTTCAAGCATGATTGCAAAGGTTGGGGTTGAGACTCTAGCAAAGGCTGTAGTTCAAAAGCTTAAGGAGAGTGGCAGATCGGAGAGTTCTATCATTCAAGAAATCAATAATTTTCCAATGATTACTCAAGGTCTACGTTCCCAACTACGTGAATATGTCCGCCTAGTATAAAAGGAATAAGTGTGATTGCTGCTCTCCATTAGTGCGATCGCCTTTTTTTGTAGGTTGGGTTGACGCTTGTGTCATCCCAACCTCTTTTTCTACGTACAATCTTATCCATTGCCACCATTTAAAAGTGCGCTGATTGCACGGAGGGCGATGCTTGAGTTAAAAAAAGATCGATCGCCCTATGGACAAAGATTTCTGCTAAAGTATAGCGCGTACTTAAATCAAACAGCCTACACTTGTGGAAAGAATTCCAAACGAGGCTTTAGTAGTTCGTGGCGGTCGTAATCGCCCAGAAGATATTAAACGCAGTACGGCAACTCACCCCAGCGGCATCACGGGAATTTCTGTAGAATGTGCAGTAGGATTATCTGTAGCAGAGTTAGCAGTGACAATCCCTCATGGACAAGTTGGTGTGACGACAGTAGGCGAGGTTCGATCGTCCGATGGAGATGTTATCCGTACTTCTGGCCGGAGCCCAAATCATGCAACATTAACTGGCTTAACACCAGAAAAAGCAAGTCTGCTGCTGACACCAACGATTCCTAATCCATCACAACAATCATAGTGAGTTGAGCAAAAATATGAAATATCCCAGAATCTTTGCAGACTTTCATAATGCGGATGAACAAAGTCGCCTTCGCCTAAATTGCGTTGGTACGATTGAAGATTTGAGTCGCCAAAATATTAAGTTGGAAGATGGCAAATTTTTAGCCTTGTATGACGAAGAGTTAGAAGTCGATGGCGTAGTGCAATATTCAGAAGAGGAAAGTCTTTGGGTTGCAGTAATTGATTGGAAGCAAATTAGGCAGGTAGAGGATATGCTTGTTCAAGCAACAGTCTAGTGCGATCGCTAGCTAAATGCGGGTATCAAGTAAAAGTTTTATTCTAAAACTTGCCATAGTTCGGCGACAGGAGCAATTAAATCTCCTAATATTTCACCGCTTCCTTTCATTGTGCCAAACAGGGGGCGTGGGGTTTGGGTAGTGGCAGGATAGATAATCACTAATGGTTTCCCTTCATGGATGATGGTGAGGGGGGTTTTGGTACGTTCCCTTAAACCTTCTGCTTCTTCCTTCGCCTCTTCGCGCTTCGTTTCTAACGCAAATATTCAATCCAAGTCGGCAAAACCTCCGGCGAACCGTACCACTTCCCCGGAGAACGAGGCGAATGCCAAACTCCCTCCAACACCAAATTTTCTGCCCCGTCCAAAACAGCAGCTTCCACCGGCGTAATTCCATCTCCCCAAGTTTCGCCCTTCCCCACTGTCAACTCGTAACTTTTATAAGCCAGCCAAGTCCCTAAACCGCGCTTGCCAAAAACAGCCTTCCCAGCAGCGCACACGTAGCGCACTTGCGGGTGAAAAGCCCCCGGATAGTGAATTTTGACAAAATCTAGATTTTTGCGCGTCCAGCGCTCTTGAGAGACGTGCGGCGTGCCTAAAGTGATTAAAGTATTCACATAAGGGTGAGCTTCCCACAAACCCGCGTCCTCAAGCACGTCGCCGTGAATGGTGTAAGGCTTTTCCCCCAAATAGATGCGAGAAATCCAGCCGCCGGCGGAATGACCGACGAGATTGATCTGGGGAACGCCGTATTGCTGTAACATTTGTTTGACTGTGCGATCGAGCTGTCGCAAAATTGGCACCATCGACCGCCCGCCAAAAGTCGGCAACCAATCTCCCTTGCCCAGAGGCACTGTTACTGTTGGGAAACCTCGATCGACCAGAGACTTTTCTAATTCGCGATAGTCGGAAGCAGCAGCAAAATATCCTGGTAAAATCACGGTTGGTAATGGCATTGTCAATTTTAGATTTTAGATTTTAGATTTTAGATTTTGCGGCCGGAGTGGTACGATCTGTTTTTCAAGTTCAAAGACACTTGCCGAAGCATCCTTTGGATTCCTAACATCTGCCGCTCGTTTAACCTTTTGCTTAGGGAATATCTACTTCTATGGCTCGCGAGCCGATTCAAACATGGTATTTTACCCTAGTTGTCGTTCACTTAGAAGACCGTTTTCTACTGGTACAAGAGCGCAAGTACGAGCAGCAGTGGTATCTCCCAGCAGGGCGAGTGGAAAAAGGGGAGACTTTGCTCGAAGCTGCTATGCGTAATACCCTTGAGGAAGCGGGCATTTCCATCATCGTTGAGGGAATTCTCAGGGTAGAGCACACAGTGATGCCTAGGGGCAATGTGCGCCTCCGAGTCATTTTTGTGGCTCGTCCGCAAGATAAGACGCCGCCCAAGAGTAAGCCGGATGAGCATACTTTGTGCGCTGGCTGGTATTCTCTCAAGGAATTAGACCAGTTGTCTCTACGGGGAGAGGAAGTTCGAGAAATGTTTCAATATATGGCCAGCGGCGCTCCAATTTATCCCATCGACTTGCTCACCATCGAGGGAGCTCCTTTTAAAAATTACCGCTATCGCTGGTGAATCTGTCGATTTTGGATTTTCGATTTTGGATTTTCGATTTTCGACTTCGGCGTGAGTGCGATCGCCCTTACCAGAAAGAATTGGTTTAAAGCCCCAAGCCGTATCGGGAGAAATTAAAATCCGACTATTCATTACTCCAATCCTCGGACTTCCAGGTAGAGGTCGCCCCGCGTGCGGTCAACTGTCAACTGTCAACTGTCAACTGAAGATTTTAGATTTACTTGCAGCGCAGTGAATCAGGGAGCAGGAACTTTAATTTACAATTTTTAGAATCGACCCTGACGCTAGTGTCGCGGGCTTGTACTCATTTTGGGGCGGGCCCACCGAGGGGCTGCGGGCTGGGCTGACAGCCACTCGATCAGTTTTTTTGATGGCGTAACCGAATTGGAAACGCCGATCCATCGAACTTGTCGATCGTGTTTAATAAATTTGGTTCAGTTTCGGGCCCATGAATTTTCATCAAGGTCGATCGGGCAACTTCGAGGGCGATCGTGCTAAAATTATACCTTTGAATTCCCAACCTCTCCTCATTAAAACGAATTTACACTCAATCACAACCACAACAATATAAATTACCAATCCCCCAATAACTCAATCTCGCAATCCCCCAATCTAAAATCTAAAATCTAAAATCTAAAATTTAAATGACTGACTCTTCCTCCCTAGCCAACACCCTTTCCGAACCGCTGCGCCAGCCTTTTTGGTGGGCAGCCCTAGCTTCTGTCGGCCTTCACGGAGTCCTCGGAGCAACCGCCCCGACGCTCTCAAACATACTTTATGGTGGAAATTCCTCAAAAAATATCCCCGGTTCTGTCGGCTTAGTAGAACTAACTCCCGCAGAAGCCGGCCGCCTGCCACAAACCATACCACCGAAACCGTCTAATACGCCGTTTACGCCATTTTCGATCGCACCAGTTCCCCTTCGGCCAGCGCCCAAGTTAGCCCCGCCCTTTCCCCCCGCACCTGATACCATCAACTTGCCCGCCATGCCGCCGGGAATGCCGCCTCCTGGATTCTTTTCCCCTCTCCCTCCTTCCCCTCTCCCGCCCTTCACGGCCCCAACAGCCCCGCCACCTCCCACAACTCCATCCCCAACAGTCAGAGCCCCCTCGCAGCCAATACCCACTTTCGTCCCACCCGTACCTCCCAGCGGTTTGCTTTTCCCGCCCTTACCTGGTAATTTCGATCCCAATATCCCGCCACCACCCTCGCTGCCAGAACCGCCCCAGCTTCCCGGCGGCGGCTCGGAAGATGAAGCAGAGGCGCTCAAAAAGATCATAGCCAGTAGAGGCGGACTCCCACTATTTCCAGACGGAGCTCCAGTCTTTACCCCGGAATTCCCAATTGGCAGGAATGTGGGACCCGATGGAGTACCAAAATTGACTCAAAAAGATCCCAATAAAAGGAATCTCATCGCAGAAACTCCCGAAGAAAGAATCAGGAGACAACAATTTGAAGAGGGACAGCGACAGCTAGGACAGTCCGGCCAACCGGGTTCAAACTTACCCACCGACAGAGAGACACTGCTGGCGGCTGGAGAGACCTATGTTGCTTTGTTTGATAAATTCAAAAAGGCTTATCCTGACTTGGAAACGACGGGCCCGACTCCTGTGCCTGTCCCTTATCCCGTAACAGCTTGCTCGCAAAAACTCCAAGGAAGAGCAGTTTTTGGAGCAGTTGTCAGCCCTCAAGGCTTGCTCAAGGCCGAGCCACAGCCGATCGTCCCCACGGGTTACGGTATTCTCGATAATGCGGCTAAAATTGCGATTATTAGCCCTTCTCTAACATTTGAAGCAGCCAGCACGCACAAGCTTTACCAACTGACTGTCGAGTTTAAGTACGACGAAAAACTTTGTAGTGGCATTCCTCTCACCCCAACCAGGCCCAACCCACCAGGCCAGTCGCAGCCTGCGCCCGCGCCGACAGCGCCCAGCAGACCAACAGGCCAGCCACCTTCCCCAGCGCCTACTGAAGTGAAACCGCAGGTTGAGAACCCGCCGGCCCCGTCGAACAAACCGCAGCCCGGGGCCAAACCGTCGCCGTCGGCACCCAAGCCTGCTGCTAAACCGTCGCCCTCGCCTGAACCGAAACCAGCCGCGGAACAGTCGCCTTCTCCTCAACCGCAACCCGCCGAAGAGTCCCCGCAGCCGGAAGCTGCGCCATCTCCTGCCGCCGAAGAGTCTCCGCAGCCGGAAGCTGCGCCATCTCCTGCCGCCGAAGAGTCTCCGCAGCCCGAAGCTGCGCCATCTCCTGCCCCGGAAGTGTCGCCATCGCCGGAAGCAGCGCCATCTCCTGCCCCGGAAGTGTCGCCATCTCCTGGCCCGGAAGTGTCGCCGTCGCCGGAAGCAGCGCCATCTCCTGCGGCTACCGAAAATTAATTGGGCATCGGTAATTGGCAATTTGTATGGGAATGGGTAATATCCAATCTGCTTGCTTCACTATTGTGAGTTAGTAGTTAGTAGGGTGGGTCAGCTTGAATATTGGTTGCTTTTCAAACTAATTTCTACGGGCTGACGCACCCTACTTTATCTACTAAGAATCAAGTTGTTTTTCGTCCGCCCGACTCTGCTTTGGACGATTGAAGTTTTGACTACAAAGCTAATTATCTATTCCCCTTAACCTCTCAATTGTATTCAACTTTATACATTTGAAATAAGTCGCCACTTTGCTTTTTTACTACCTTAGCGCCCGCAGCTTTAATCATTTTTTCCCAATCTTCTATTGTCTCTAAAAATACTTCTCCGGCTCGATAAGTTTCCAAAATAGCCCAATCTTCTGCTAAAGGAGCGTTGGGGTTGAGGACATCAAAAACAAAATGACCGCCCGGTTTTAATACCCGCTTTACTTCTCCCATGACAATACTCCAATAGTCTATGGGATAGTAACAGCTAAAGCCTGTAGCGAGGCATAAATCGAACTGAGCCTCCTCGTAATTTAACTGGTGAGCGGGGGCCCATTCTACGCCTTTGAACAGCTTAGAATTGAGCTGAGGGCCGCGAGCGTTTAAGGCATCTCGCGCTGCGCTGCTGATTTCTTGACCGTAAAAATATGCTTCCCAATCCCGCCAAGGGTAGATGAGAAAGCTGACTCCGCAGCCAATGTCTAAACAGCGCTGATTTTTTTGAGGTTTGGCAATTTTCCAGAAGGGAGAAACTGTTTTTGCTTGGAGAGTTCCTGCAACTGATTCTAGGAAAATCGGCATTGCTTCGACTTCTTCGGGTAAAGCGAAAGCTTCTCCTCGGTATTCGCGATCGAATCGAGAAGCGACTTGCGACAGTAAAACTTGCCAGCTATCTGATTTTCCTTTAGCAAACCAAGTCTGCTCCTGACCCGCTACTGGGCGATCGGACTTTTTAGACATTCTTGAATTACCTTTTAGAAGCTTTGAGAGCTTTTGTAAAGTTTTGGCGGTAAGGCTTATTAAAAATTAACGCGGGCCAGAGCAGCGAGAGCTTCAGGCGATTTGTAAAACTTCTGTCGAAGTTAGTGCGATCGAAACCATTCCAAAATTTCCAAATACCGCCACCGTAAGCGATCAGCAATGCCAAGCTAATTAACGTACTCATTTAAAAAACCCCTAAGCAATGGATAGGATTTTGGGTCAGCTAGTCACAGCGCTACCCTTAATCTATCATTTATCAGACGCCAAGGCGCACCCGATAGCCGTAGTAATTCCACCTTCAGAAAGAGACTTCAAAATCCCCGCTTGCCACAAACTTAAAAATAACACCCCCGAAATAGCTTTCACCCAGCAAGCAAGAAGGGACTTCTGCCAAAAGTCGATCGTTCTGAGGACTTATACCATTTTAGATGGAAGAATTTAAGAATTAAAGAATTGGGAATGACTGATGAGATAAGGGTTTAGAGCACGGGCCTACAGTTGCATTCTTTTTTTTTAACTGGTATTACCCAACATCCCCTACAAATCCGAGCTCGACCGGGGGATTGGTGCGATGTCGCAAGTTCTAATTCGGTTGAAATCGGTTGCTGTTGGGGGACGGCCTGGCCGAACGGGATTTCACAGACGTGTCACTACTCAAAGATAATTAACTAAGAACTGATAGCTCGCGGCCGACGAATTACAGCAGGCAAACTTTTTCTAGCGGACAATGGCGGTAGAGAGCTTTCTAAGCAAGGAGGATTTTATGCGTGCAGTGCTGATGGCTGGGGGATCGGGAACGAGGCTCAGACCCCTGACGTGCGATTTGCCCAAACCGATGGTGCCGATTCTTAATCGCCCGATCGCAGAACACATTATTAATTTGCTAAAAAGGCATCAGATTACGGAAATTATTGCGACGCTGCACTACCTTCCCGATGTCATGCGCGAATATTTTACTGACGGGGCAGAGTTTGGCGTTCAAATGACTTACGCTGTGGAGGAAGACCAACCGCTGGGTACGGCTGGTTGCGTCAAAAATATTGCTGAATTGCTCGATCGAACTTTTCTGGTCATCAGCGGCGACAGCATCACAGACTTCGACTTAACCGCAGCGATCAAATTTCACCGCAGTCAGCAATCCAAAGCCACGTTAATTTTAACTCGCGTTCCCAACCCGATGGAATTCGGGGTCGTGATTACCGAGGAAAATTACCGCATCAGTCGCTTTCTGGAAAAGCCTTCTAGCAGCGAAATTTTCTCCGATACTATCAATACCGGCATTTATATTTTAGAACCCGAAGTCTTGGATTACCTGCCGACACATCAGGAGTGCGACTTCTCCAAAGACTTGTTTCCCCTGCTACTGGAAAAAAACGAGCCGATGTACGGCTACATCGCCGAAGGTTACTGGTGCGATGTCGGCCAGCTAGATGTTTACCGGGAATCTCAGTACGACGCGCTGCGGGGAAAGGTCAAACTGGATTTGAGCTACTACAACGAAGTTCGATCGGGAGTTTGGGTAGGTCAGAATACTTTTATTGACGATAGCGCGATCGTCGAAGTACCGGCCATGATCGGCAACAATTGCCGAATTGGAGCCCGAGTTAAAATCGATGCCGGTACAGTGATCGGAGATAACGTGACAGTCGGGGCCGATGCCAACCTCAAACGTCCCATCGTCTGGAACGGAGCAATTGTCGGCGAAGACGCTCATCTTAGGGCCTGCGTGATTTGCCGGAGCACCCGCGTAGACAGGCGCGCCCACGTCCTAGAAGGTGCTGTCGTCGGTTCAATGTCCATCGTGGGAGAAGAAGCACAAGTGGGGCCAAGCGTGCGCGTCTGGCCGAGCAAAAATATTGAATCCGGCGCTCTGTTAAATCAAAATTTAATTTGGGGAGAACAAGCTAAGCGGAATTTGTTCGGTCAGCGTGGCGTTCAAGGACTGGCAAATGTGGATGTTACCCCGGAATTTGCCGTGAAATTGGGCGCGGCTTATGGCTCGACTTTGAAACCCGGGACTGCGGTATCGGTTTCTCGTGACCAGCGGAGCATTTCGCGGATGGTTTCGAGGTCTTTGATTGCGGGTTTGATGTCGGTGGGAATTAATGTGATTAATTTGGAATCGACGGCAATTCCGATCGCGCGCACGGTTTCGTCTACGATATCAATTGCCGGCGGCATTCACGTTCGCATTTCGCCCGATCGCTCCGACCACATTTTAATTGAATTCTTCGATATCAAAGGCATCAATATTACTAAAGGAGCTGAGAAAAAAATCGAGGGGGCTTATTTTAAGGAAGATTTGCGCCGAGCTCTAATTCCCGAAATTGGAGAGATGACGTACTTTAACCAAGCTCTCGATGTTTACAACCGCATTTTTGAGCGGCAGATGAATGTTGAGGCAATACGCTACAGCAATACTAAGGTGGTAATCGATTACGTTTACGCGGTTTCTGGAGCAATTTTGCCCCAAATGCTTGCCAAGTTCGGCTGCGATGCGGTGGTGCTCAATGCTAGTCTCAAGCAGACTTCTCTAAGCAACGGGGAACGGGAATATTTGCTCGACCAACTCGGCCGGGTGGTGAAAGCACTCAGCGCTAATTTTGGAGTGCAGGTATCGGCTAACGGCGAACAGCTCATTTTGGTAGATGAGTCTGGGATAGCGATTCGCGGGGAAATGCTGACGGCGTTGATGGTAAATTTGATGCTGACTTCTCATCCCAAAGGTACAGTAGTAGTGCCGGTGCATGCGTCTTCTGCAGTGGAGGCGATCGCCCGACGCTATCAAAGCAAGGTAATCCGCACGAAGGCGAACCCAACTGCTTTGATGGAAGCCGCTAACAGGAACCCGAATGTGGTTTTGGGTGGCAGCGGCCTTATGGGTTTTATTTTCCCGCAGTTGCATCCCGGATTTGACGGAATGTTCTGCATTGCTAAAGTGATAGAAATGATGACGATTCAGGAGCGATCGCTCGGACAGATCAAGGCGGAACTTCCCCGCATCACCCACCGCAGTTACAGCGTCCGCTGTCCTTGGACTATCAAGGGTTCGCTGATGCGGCATTTAGTAGAAACTCATTCGCCCGATCGTTTAGAATTATTAGATGGAGTGAAGATTTTTAACTACAGCGACGACAATTGGGTATTAGTTTTACCCGATGCTAGTGAACCGACCGTTCATATCTTCGCCAACAGTGAGGATCGAGATTGGGTATCTGAAACGTTGAAGGAGTACCGCGCCCTCGTTCACGATTTTGTCAGTCAAGCCGAGGCGGCGGTTCTCCAAGATAAATTTGGTCACGTGTAATCCGTCATCGGTGACAACTAATAGCGATCGGGCGCAGAAAAATCAGTAATTACCAATTACCCATTGGCAATTGGCAATTCCCCAAAGCAAGACGCCCAAGTCATCGGTACACGGATAGCTATTTTTCCTTCTTCCTTCTTCCTTCTTCCGTCTTCCTTCTTCTTCCAATTCCCAATTACGCACAGAGAACAGATGAATAGCTGCATTTTGATGGCGGAAATAATTCAACAACCGCAACTCCGTTATACTCCTGACAATCAACTTCAAATCGCTGAGATGTTGGTGCAGTTTCCCGGCCCAAAACCCGAAGATCCGCCCGAACATTTGAAAGTGATAGGATGGGGAAATTTTGCTCAAGAAATTCACGAGAAATATCACGAGGGCGATCGCGTGATTATTGAGGGGCGGCTGAGCATGAATACGATCGAAAGAGATGGTATTAAAGAAAAGCGCGCTGAACTGACAGCTCAAAGGATTTACAGTGTCGGGGCTGATGCAATGAGTTCGGCTCCTGCTGCTAGAACCGCCCCCGAACCGGCTCAAATTCGCGACAGCGCCCCGGCTAATGTGCCGAGCAATGTAGTACCTTTAGGCTCGCGGAACCGCAGTTCTAACAGCGCTCCAGGCGGCGCTAACCGCACGTCTAGTTCGGATTGGAACTCGCATCAATCTTCAAATTCTGAGTCCGATCGCCAGTCGGGTTCCTCTAACGAACCGGAAAATCCCGATTACGATCCGATTCCATTTTAAAAATTAGGGTGCATCACTTTACAACTGAACTGTTCGATCGAAAGTGACGCACCTTAATTTAAGAGCGATCGCACTTCAGCAAAAAAAGGGCGATCCTCTTCGAGGGCTGCGCTAAGGAATTTGGCTGAACTACGAGCTAAATTGCAAATTTTACAGCTTGATCGTCACAACTTTTTTCTTGCTTTTTTCGTCGCGCAGCACGACGGTATTGTAGGGTGATGTATCCGTCCCCAGCGGAATTGGCAGCTTAAAGCTGCTGCTCTTATGCTTAAGTTCGCCTAAATCAATGCTTTTCGTTATATTGCCATCTGTTGCCAGATAAGCGGTAAGTTCGCCTTTATAATCTTCAATCAAAAAGTCTTTGAAGAAAAGGACTTCCCCAGCACCCTCGACATCGATACCAAGGATGACCGTACCGCTAAACGTTGCGCCTTTTTCTTCTTCATCAACCGTCGCCATTTTAATTTCCGAGGGGTCTTGACCGGACATATCTGGCATAAATTTTTTCTCCTGAACTGAGCGCAATAATTAACAAGAAGCTTACCTGACGCTAGGGGCGATCGCAAAACTCTTAGGACGTATTTCTGCATCGGTCTTGCTTCTCTCTAAGGTTATAGAAGCCGACGATCGCGCATTTTACCACCAATTACTCTCAATTTTTGAGTCAGTAAGTACAGACCGTTAAAATTTTCTATTTTAGAATACCCCCAAGTCTCGCAAACACCGCCGCGTTAATTCGATTCGATATTTAGCATCCTTAGTCTGGAGTTTTTAAGTGATTGGGTGGAGAATTAAGCCTGATGTTTTTGATTATTTAAGAGCGATCGCACTTGGGGAAAGGAAGCGCGATCGCTCTTTTTTTGAGGTAAAAGAAAGGGCGATCGCCCTTAAAGATTATTCTTTCCAGTAACGGGTCAAAATCCGCATTACTTCACCTGCTAGAGGGGACGGTAAAGGCGGACTCCATTCCCCAACTTCTGCAAAACCCAAGACGTGAAGTAAATTGATGATGCTTTCCACTCCTTTGGGAATGCCGCAAATCAACAATCGGATCGGTTGCTTTCCGATGGGTGCGTCGGGAATTTCTTCGCGCAGGAGTTCGGGAACTGACTTTGGCTGTGATATCATGAGTTTTAACTACAAAATAGTCGGATAGCGATCGCCCTTGAGTTTTCGAGGCCAAGGGGCGATCGCTTTTCCGTTTGTACATCCTCAGCATAGTTCATTCGCTGCTGCAAGTCAAGCGATACGACAAAAAATATTGCCGATACGGCAAAACAAGTGTTAGTGAAGGTTGCAGGATGCTAACATCACCTTGCAAAGTCCTGGCTAGTAGTTGAGCACCCGCAGTGATCCGTTGGAAATTGGCAGTTGTGATGGCCGATCGCAATATCAGCAATAAAGAATTGGCTACTTTAGTTGGGATGCACCCAACATCTGTTTCTAAAATCAAAACCCGCCGCCGGCTTACAAGAATTGATGAAACAACTCTTGATGCTTTGTGCAAAGCACTAAACTGCCAACCGGGAGATTTAATGGTGTATGAGGAAGACAATGGCGATCGCACTTAAAACACCGACTGCGATCGAATGTGTAAGGTTGACAGCGACGCACCCTACACATTCGATCGCACAATTTCCACTGCAAAAACGCGAGCAAACTCAGCGACAAGGATCGATCGCACTCGATCGACCTCAATTCCGGGGATAAACTGCTCTAAACTGCCAACAGGTCGATCGGGAATTCCGCAAGGTACAATTTGCCCAAAACCGGCCAGATCCGGACAAACATTTAAAGCAAAACCGTGCATCGTAATCCAGCGGCTGACTTTAATCCCGATCGCACCTACCTTGCACCCATCCACCCAAACCCCAGTCATACCGGGAACCCGCGAACCCTTCAACCCCAAAACTTCCAGCACCCCCAGCAGCACTTCCTCCAACTGCCGCAAATACCAGTGCAAATCAGGCTGGTGACGGCGCAAATTTAAAATCGGATAGCCCACCAATTGGCCCGGACAGTGGTAAGTCACCTCGCCGCCCCGCTCAACTCGGTGCAGTTCCGGCAGAGTTTGGCTTGGGTCAAATTTCAGAAATTCCAACTTTGCTCCCATTCCCAAAGTGTAAACCGGCGGGTGTTCCAGCAAAATCAGGACATCTGGCAAATCTGGCTTGTCGCGGCGTTCTTGCACAAGTTTTTGCTGGATTTCCCAAGCTTGGGAGTAGGGAACTTGTCCCCAATCGAGGAGCAAGCAGGGTTGTGCATTTAACTGTTGAGGGATGAGAGGAGAAATCATGCAAAAAAGTCAATAGTGTTATTACGGAATATTGGCGCAGTTTAAATCAAGAATTGTCAACATATAATAAAAGATTTGGAAGATAAGTGTTTTCGAGAATACATAGTGCTACTGTATAAAATATACCGAAGTTACAGAAGGGAGGGAGCTCTATGAAGCTTGTTATCCAGGGTAAAAATATAGAAATCACCGATGCGATTCGCGAGTACGTCAATCAAAAGGTTGAAAAGGCAGTTAGCCATTTTCAAAATTTGACTACAGAAGTGGACATACATCTATCGGTGGCTCGTAATCCCAGGATCAATCCTAAGCAGACTGCTGAGGTGACAATTTATGCTAACGGCAGCGTTATTCGGGCTGAAGAAAGCACGGAAAGCCTGTATGCCAGCATCGATTTGGTTGCCGACAAGATAGCTCGTCAACTGCGGAAATTTAAGGAAAAACGCCACGACAACAAGACCCACAGTAGTGTTAAAACGGTTACGGCAGTTGAAGAACATCCTGTAGTAGCGGATCTAATTGGCGATCGAACTCCCGAACTTCCTGCTGAGGTGGTACGGACTAAGTATTTTGCCATGCCTCCAATGACTGTGCAACAAGCTTTGGAACAATTGCAGATTATCGATCACGATTTCTATATGTTCCGTAATTCGGAAACAGGCGAAATTAACGTACTCTACGAACGCAAGACTCACGGTGGCTATGGAGTTATCCAACCCCGCCACAGCAACGGTAACGGTAATAGCAAAAATGGCAAAACTGCCGAAAGCGCTACATCTGAAAAATCGAGTGTTGCGAAAAGCTAGATAATTGCTGAGTGCTAATTGTTAATGGCTGCAAGTCGTTAGCAAAAAAGGACTAAAGTCCTTACTACGAACCACGAGTTTTTAGTAAGGACTTTAGTCCTTTCTTGGTTTTTAAGATAATGATTCGTAGTCACGACTTGCGTGATATTTCCTAGAGAAAATGGATGAACAATTATGCTATTGGAGTTAAGACAATTAAAGATTCAGCCTGGTCAGCAATTACTGGTTGAGGATGTTAACTGGCAACAATTTGAAAGTATTCTGGCGGAATTAGGAGAACGTCGTGCTTCCCGACTTTCTTATAGTAACGGACGGTTAGAAATTATGGTTCCTCTGCCCGAACATGAAAAAGCCAAAGAAATTATTGGCGACATGGTAAAAATTTTGTTGGAAACACGACAAATAGCATTTGAGTCGTTAGGTTCCACAACGTTGAAAAATGAACGCATGAGTCAGGCTGTAGAACCGGATACCTGTTTTTACATTCAAAATCAAGCAGCCGTTATAGGTAAAAATCGCCTTGATATGAGTGTTGATCCGCCCCCAGACTTAGCTATAGAAATTGATCTCACCTCTCGCACGCAGTTGGATAATTATCAAATTCTAGGAGTGCCGGAACTTTGGCGATACGCACGGCGAGGGCTACAAATCAACGTCTTGCAAGCCGAACAATATATTGAGTCTGATGTTAGTCCTACTTTCCCCAATATCCCGATTGTCGAACTGGTGAATCAGTACACTCAGCAGAGCCAAGTTGCTGGCAGAACCAGCGCTATTCAAGCTTTTAAAAATTGGGTACGGGAAAATCTCTAGTCTGAGAATTTCAGTTCTCACTAAAAACCGTTAGTTCGCAGTCAGGAATTTAGTTTTTTCTAGGACTTACGCATTGACAAAATAACCAAATAGTGCATTGATAAAGAGGGAACGTCTACTAACGGGTATCAGACAATCAGAAAAATAACTAAAACCTCGACAGCGCAATGCAATCTAGACATTTACACCTTATTAGGACTTACGCATTGACAAAATAACCAAATAGTGCATTGATAAAGAGGGAACGTCTACTAACGGGTATCAGACAAT
>NZ_JAUBTK010000014.1:97005-118071 GCF_036702455.1 Microcoleus sp. D2_18a_D3 | reverse complement strand
TCGGGCTTTCTTCTTGCACCGCTCGGAACGAGCCGGACTTCCTAAAAGCCCCCGCTTTTAAGCGTGGGGTTCCTTACTTGCGTTTATTTGAAAATTAATCAGCCACCAGCAACAGCAGGAACAATGCTGACTTCATCGCCATCTTGGAGGGCTGTTTTTGAGCCATCCAAAAAGCGGATGTCTTCGCTGTTGACGTAGAAGTTGAGAAATCTGCGGGGTTCTCCCTTTTCGTCGCACAGGCTTTTTTTGATGCCGGGACAATTTGTTTCCAGCGATTCAATTAGTTCGGAAATGTTATCGCCGGCGCATTCGATGGTGGCTTGATTGTTGGTAAATTTTTGCAGGGGAGTGGGAATTAAAACTTTGACGGTCATTTTTTTAGTCCTTAGTCAGTAGTCAGTAGTCAGTAGTCAGTAGTCCTTAGTCAGTAGTCCTTAGTCAGTAGTCAGCAGCTTAATAACTCATAACTCATGACTAATGACAGATGACTATTAATCAGTAGTCCTCAGTCAGTAGTCAACAGCTTAATAACTAATAACTAATGACTAATGACTGATGACTAATGACTATTTATTAAACCGAAACTTGTTGCCATTCTAAGCGTTCGAGTGTGCGGGCGCGTTCTAGGGCGCGCTCGAACGCTTCTAGTTTCGGTTCGAGGGTGATGGGTTCGCCGATGTAGCCTTGAACTGCTTCTTGCGTTTTCAAACCGTTGCCGGTGATGTAAGCGACGGTGGTTTCATCGGGATTGATTTTACCTGCTTCTACGAGTTTCTTCAAGACTGCGATTGTCGTGCCACCTGCAGTTTCTGTGAATATGCCTTCAGTTTCTGCTAGCAGTTTCATGCCTTCGATGATTTCGGTGTCGCTGACGGATTCAATGTTGCCACCTGTTTTGCGGGCGATTTCCAAGGCGTACATACCGTCGGCTGGATTGCCGATCGCGATCGACTTAGCAATTGTATTTGGTTTCACCGGTTTTACGAAATCACGGTCTTCGCGGAATGCTTGGGCGATGGGGGAACAGCCGTCAGCTTGGGCACCGCTGAATCTGACTTTCTTTTCGTCCACTAAACCGACTTCGATGAATTCATTAAAGCCTTTGTAAATTTTTGTGAACAAAGAGCCGGAGGCGAGGGGGGCGACGATGTGATCCGGCAATTGCCAGCCTAGCTGTTCGGCAACTTCGTAGCCGAGGGTTTTTGAGCCTTCGGAATAGTAGGGACGCAAGTTGATATTGACAAATCCCCAGCCATGTGTATTGGCGACTTCGCAACACAGGCGGTTAACTTGGTCGTAGTTGCCGTGAACTGCCATGACAGTTGGATTGTAAATCAGAGTGCCGAGGACTTTGCCTGCTTCTAAGTCGGAGGGGATGAAGACTACGCAGTCGAGTCCGGCGTGGGCGGCGATCGCAGCCGTAGAGTTAGCTAAATTGCCGGTGCTGGCACAGGATACGGTTGTGAAACCCAATTCTCTGGCTCTGCTGAGGGCGACTGACACCACTCTGTCTTTAAAGCTGAGAGTGGGCATATTGACGGCATCGTTTTTAATATAAAGATTTTTCAGACCGAGGCGGCGCGCCAAGCGGTGGGATTTTAATAGAGGAGTCATCCCAGTGCCGACATCAATGACGTTATCTGTAGCGACTGGTAAAAATGCGCGGTAGCGCCAGATCGAGTTGGGGCCGGCTTGGATGGTTTGGCGAGTGACGCTGCGGCGGATGGCGTCGTAGTCGTACTTGACTTCAAGCGGGCCAAAACAGCAATCGCAGACGTGCTTGGCTTGGAGTTCGTACTCTTCACCGCATTCTTTACATTTGAGGGCTGTGAAGGTTGCTGCAGTGGATTGGGTTCTGGTCGCCTGGGTCATAGCTCAACTCTCTAGTTTTGCGATGTTTGTTAATTCTTTTCGCAGAATACCACGCTCAAATTAGTGCGTCAACCATACCCGATTTTTTTAGTCGGGATTGATTTTACAGTTACTTTTCAGTTAAACAGTGGTGTATTTAACTTTGATATTTGGGCGGGCGGAACGCGCACCACACAAGGATTTGAGTTGTGTTCAGAATCGGGCTGGGAATCCAGATTGTGAGGCTGGCACGCGAGCCCGATCGAGCTCAAGGATGATTTGCCGACGAAATTGTTACAAAACTTAATAAATCTTTTTTGGGCTAAGAATTGGGCAGTCGTGCGATCGAACACAACTACAAAACCTCGAATTTTTGATTAACTGAGATATTGCACCCTTCTCAAGAACAGGCAAGATGCCTGTTCCACAAGAGATGAATTTTCTTGTGGAACAGGCATCTTGCCTGTTCATAAAAAGCTTATTGAGAATGGTGCAACATTTCAGATTAACCAACTTAGCCTACCCGCCGCTGACGGGAGGGATGAGGACAACTTCGTCGCCGTCTTGGAGGATGGTGTCGGGGGAGACGAATTCCAGGTTGAGGCCGAAGCGGGTGCGATCGCGCCATTGTTCTAATTGAGGATATTGGGCGATCGAGCTTTCGAGCACTTGAGACACTGGGGTTTCGGGAGGAAGTTCTAATGTAAGTTCCGAAACGCCGTAGGCTTCACCGAAGGCGGCGAACAGTTTAACGGTGATGGTAATCGAAGAGTTAGACACGGCTGTTGAGTGCGATCGACGGTTTGGCAATTATCAACTACACCATACAATTAATTAGGAATTAGGCGCGCTGAGCCTTAGAATTGAAAGCGGCAACCTCTAGTTAAGTTTTACCCGATCGGGTAAAGATGATAGTTGATTGCAGCAAAAACTCTTAACAGGATTGTATGCCGAGCGCTCTCACCAACCAGGCGTTAGAAGCAGTTGGCATCCACTTAGATGCAGCTAGCTAAGGTCTAGTTGGCTGCGGTTGAGGCTAATGCGAGAATAATTTTTGAGGATGGGGTATAGATACTTTACCGTAATTGTGGGAGAGTACAAAAAGATCCCACTAAATTTAGCAGGCCACAACGCAGACAAGGGCCTGTAAACCCGCTTCTCCTGACGAAAAATCAGGTTATCAAGTGCGGCTTGGAATAGTCAAACCTTTGCCCTGCTTAGCAAGCTAGCCGTTCTATCTAAGAAGAATACTGAAGTTAACGCGATAGAGATATATGGCAAATAACGAGTTTAAAGTGCTTCAAATTATTGAAGCTAAAGGCTGGTATGCCTTTGGGAGTACGAAGCAAAACCAGCACGTTGAGAGATGGGTAAGACCTGTCGTGTGTTGGGTTTTAATAGAAGATAAAAAAAAGCGACGGGTTGTGACAGCTACCGCTAGCTATCAGATCCAGATTGACGACAAAGAAGTCGAGTTTTTTGCCCACGAAAGCGAAATTCAGGATCTGGATAGTCTCCCGAAGTCTGTCTCGGTATCGGAATTTCTGAAAACAGAAGATTGAGAGAAGGGCAAAAGGAGCTGATTTAACAAGTTATTAATTATTCCTTAGTGATTCCTTAAACTTGCTGTCGCATTCTATTTCAATGAGAGGCAGAAGCTCTAGATTGGGGACAGGGGCAGATGGGGACAGGGGGAGAATTTATATTTTTGCCTTGCCTTCTGCATCTTGTGCCCAATGCCGGAAGTAGCCCAAAAAATAAAGAGGCCGGAAGATTGCAGGCAATGCCAACGCGCTTCCGACCTTGCTGAATAACAGGGTATGCATATGTTTTTACAGTATGGCAGGGAGGCTTTTGAGATATCAAGAGGACTATTGCAATCACCCACTTTTGCTTTCAGGCTGTGTTTGCGAGGTTCATACTATTTTAGACTGAGAATTTGAAAATTGAGAGGGGGGAGGCTTACAGGTCAAGGATTCTAGCTATTTATCTGTAGCGGGGGCTACAAAAAATGGTGGCATTGGCGGACGATCGCACATTCTCGCTAAATTGTTTGCACTCAAAGCTGAAAGTTCGATCGTCCCCTGCAACTGCTGCGACTTTAAACCCCACTAGCAACAGGTTCACGCTTCTGCTGCGACATCCGCCGCCCCACCAGCGCCATCCGCACGCCGCCGGCAGGCCCTAAAGTCACCCCTCGGCGTTTGGGCTGTACGGGCTTTTTCTCGGCCAATACTAGGTCGAAATCCCGCAAAATGGTTGCCAGCACGAGTTTCATCTCCAACTGCGCCAACGCCAAGCCGATACAGCGGCGACTGCCGCCTCCAAAGGGCAAATACTCATAAGGCGAGAATTGCCTCTCCAAAAACCGTTCCGGTTTAAATTGCAGGGGTTCTGGATACAAATCCTCCCGTCTGTGGGTCAAATAAATCGAGGCGATGACAACCGTGCCCGGTTCGAGTTGATATCCCATCAGTTCCACGGGCGTGAGAACTTCTCGCGAAAACGTCAGCATTGCCACGGGGTAAATTCGCAGCGTCTCCTGACAAACAGCACTCAGGTAAGGTAAGCGGAAAATCTCCATCGGGTCGGGATTTTCCCCCAAACTGTCCAATTCTTGCAGCAACTTCTGGCGCACCGAGGGCAAACTGTGAATCCAGTAAAACGCCCAAGCTAGGGCCGTTGCTGTGGTTTCGTGGCCTGCCAGCAGCAGCGTCATCAACTCGTCGCGCAATTCTTCATTGGTCATTGGTTGCCCGTTTTCGTCGCGCGCGGCCATCATTAAGCTGAGAATGTCGGTGCGGCTCGCATCAGGTTGCAGTCTGCGTTCTGCAATTTCGCCGTCCATCAGTTCGTTAATTTTCCGCTGCTGCTGTTTCATCCGTCCCCAAGGACTCCAGGACCCCCAATCTTGCTGCATCCAGCCGAAAAACAGTATGCTCGATCGCAGGGGAGAGTTGGTCATATCGAGGACTGAGGCAAGTAGGGGCCTGATCTCTTCCAATCGCGGCCCGTCATCCATGCCGAAGACAGCTTGCAAGATTACCCGCATGGTGACTTCCTGCATGGCGCTGCGAGCCACAAAAGGTCGATCGACCGACCATTTGCTGGCAACATCTTGAGCTATATCGCAAATTAGTTGACCGTAATTCCGCATCCGTTCCCCGTGAAAAGGTGGCATCAATAATTGGCGCTCGCGTTTGTGCCTTTCTCCTGAGAGGAGAAACATGGATTGTTCTCCCAGCAGGGGTTTGAGGAGGCTGTTCAGGCGGCCTGGAGCGTGAAACGCGTTGCTGTTGAGCATCTCCTGGACAGCTTGCGGGTGGTGGATCATCACCAATGGTTTCCCGTTGTTCACTTGAACTGTGAAAATGTCGCCGTATTGTTTGGCACATTTATCCATGAATGTCAGGGGATCGCCGATCCATTGAATTAGCTGCACAAAGGGTGGATCTGTGGGGCCGTTAGGTAGTGTCATAGGAATTACCGGGGTTTGGGTCACAGGACTTAGCAGCATCAAAAAACCTCAAAGGGTTTGAAGGTTTATTTAATCCCTCCCAACCCTTGTTTTTAAGGGGAGAATTGCGTAAGTCCCATCTCCAATAATTTTAATAGCTTATTCTTTAACCGTGTTCAAAATATCCTCCCCAAGCTCTGTAAAACGCACAGTTTTGATTTGCCAAGGAGCATAACTGGTTAAAGTTTGGCGCAGGCCGCCGAACAAACCTAACATCTGACAACTCGACAGATTTTGCAATTTCTGCCGCGAATTTCCGGAGGCTCGCAGATCGACGGTAGCTATTCCGAGGTCGCGATCGATCTTGAGGCGATAACCAGCCAAACCAAGACTATCGAAAATCTGCTGCTTTAACACTTCATTAACCGCCGATGACATTAACTGGTTCTCTGGGCCTGTAACTGTTTCCGGCTTCAGAGTTTGACACAAATTATCTACCTTATAAACCGTAACGGTGGCAGTATTTTCTGAGAGGGTAGCACTGCCTAAAACTGAGGCAACAGAGTTAGAAGGCTGCGTTAATTGACTAGATCGAGCCTCAATTTGATTTCCCGTTAGCTGTAGGTGTTGGAACTGACGGGCGCTTGCTGAGAGTTGCCTCTGGTTTTCGGTTGAGGTAGCTGCATCGGAGCTAGAACAACTGCTACCGCCCATCAAAATTAACCAAACGCCTAAATATCCTAACTGTTTGCAGATACGGTTCATAGTTTTTAATACTCTACTAAACGTCAGTGTATGGAGGGTAAATTTTGGTGGTAGAAAGCACTTAGACCCTGATTACACTCACTTAGAAGTATTTCCCGCAGTACGGAGATGAAAACAAGTTAAGAGTTCTTGTTAATACGTGGATTTTAGTGTTAGATCAGATAAAAGGGGTTATACCCCTCACGGGTGTAACCCAGCAGTATACCTGTCTCAGCAGATCAAGCTCGCGACCCAGCTCGTAAGTGATATCAAATACCTTGTCAGTGGTGTGATGTACGGTTGCAACTCGATCCCTTCCAATGTCTGAGGTGAAAAGCCTCTTTCCGGTTGGTAAAAGCCTGAGTTTGATTAGTAGTAATGAGGACAGAATCCAGACTGGCGGGCGCATTTTAAGCTCGGCTTCGGAGCGCTTTTTTAACAGCGCCGAAATCGCCGTTAGAGGGAACGTGCAAGTCGCGAACAATATCAAAACTTACGCATCAAGAGCAAAAAAACCGGGTTTTTCAACCAGGCCTAACGGCTGCAACGAAGTGTTTTCGTAAAAAAAACTGGTTTCTGGTCAAGTCGCCAATCACATAATTCCCAAGTCAGCGGAGTGGTAACGAACAGGCGTGTCAAGGGTGTTATCGCAGCATTCGGTGATTTTTCTGCCGAATCTCATAAAACACAGGGAAAAAATCATGAAACAGCAATTATGGACAAAAGTTTTGGCGGCAACAGCTTGCGCCCTCAGCGGCCTGACGGTTGCTTCTCAACCGAGTTACGGTGGGAGATCACGGGGGGAAAGTGGATTTTGGTGCAGCACCTCGACCGGTGCGCCGGTGACGGTGTACCAAAACGCTCAAGGTGCCGTAGAGCCTTGGATTGAGTGGACTTCCGATTATTTCTCCGGTTCTGGCTACAATCCGCTAACTCGGTGTCAATTAGTGAGTCAACGCCTCGAAACCTATCGCCGCCAACGAATGCTTAAGTACATTACGGCGGGCCAGATGAACGGCCAGAACGTCATCTGCACGGCGAATCAAGTCAATGGGCTGTGTCAAAATTTGATTTATACCCTCAGACCCGGCCAAGACCCGATCGGCTCTTTGTATAATTTGTTGGCTTGGCGCCAAGGATATGTTGGGATGCCGTCTTTTGATGAAACGAGTAAAATTCCTTACATTGATCTCAGGGAAAAGCTAGGGGAAAACACGGATGAGGAGGCGCAACAGCCTTCTTTTTCCCCGCCGTCGGGACAGCCTTAAAGATGGGCAAATTTTCCATCCGATCGCCAATTCCAAGGATTGAGGTGGAAAATTTGGTGCGTCAAACAGCGGTACGCATCCCGACGCGAATATCTTCTGGTTCCGGGACGATCGTCCGGCAGCAGGGCCAAACCTATACGGTGCTGACTAAATAGCACGTTGTGGCGATCGGACTTGTCACCGACGACGGCCTCCTCCACCCACTGCTAGGAGTTCTGAGGCGGCTGGGCCATACCGATCGGGCGATCGTTCTGTTTCGCAGCGCGATCGAGTATAAAATAGCACCATTCAGCCTTGAACCCGGAGCGGTGTCTGAGGCAATGCTGGTAGTCGGCTTTCCTGGGGGTGCTGAGGTTGGGAGTTTCGCTGACCACAAATTTCTTGATGGTACCCGCCACGTGATTTATCCGTGGAGTCAATCCAAAATCGAAAATCGAAAATCCTCAAGCCCCCGCATTTATCCGTGGGGTCGCCTCTAAAATCTCAAATCTAAAATCTAAAATCGATTGACGCGGGCTTCGTTTAGGTGCTGCTACCCAAATCTTTGCCTCAAGGTTATAGCTTGGGCTATACAAATGAGGTTAAAATCGGTAGGAGTCGCGACCCGATTTTTAATGCCAAAGGTCTCTTGGTTGGGATTAACTGTAGGGGCAAGTATCGAGTCCAAATTTTGGCGTCTATGCTTTTGAAGAGGGAAGTGAACCAACAGCGGAATTATTGGAAAAAATGGTTAAATTTAGTTGGGGAATTCCGATTAGTACAGCAGTTCTCAATCTTGGTGAGGTATGCCCACGGAGGCCTATGCTCTATGCCCTATGCCCTATGCCCTATGCCCGCGAGAGCACCTCATGTTACTGAGAAAGGCTATATATATTTGCAGTTCGCCTCGTTTCATCTAGGGAGTTATCGATGAATGTGTGGAGTTTGCGGTTTGACGCGCTGACAATCATCTTGACAGGTGCATTAACAGTGACGGCGGTTGTCAGCCAACAATATGCTGCCTGTGCCAAAACAGCCGAAGAAATTGCCCAGCTAGCGACCTTGACAACTGTGGAAGTCAACAACACGCTGGGTTTTTTTGCTAGTGGATCGGGAGTAATTATTGCCAAACAGGGTAATATTTACACTGTTCTGACAGCTAATCATGTGGTGGCAAGCCTCGCTCAAAAATACAGCATTCGCACTCATTTGGAAAAGGATTATGCTGCGATTAGAATACAGCGCCTACCTAAAAATGACACGGATATAGACTTGGCTTTGATACAGTTTCAGAGCCGAGAACAGTATCCAGTAGCACCACTGGGCGAGTCAGAACGTGCTGTTGTTGGTTCTGCTATTTACGTTTCGGGCTATCCGCTGCCAATTTCGGGAGTTGAACGAAAACTTGAGTTTACGACTGGTATCATCTCTTCTCGCTTGGGCAGCGCCTCATCAGGGTATCGTCTGCGCTACCAAGCTGTAACCAGGCGCGGGATGAGCGGCGGGCCTGTATTTGATGCTGATGGCAGGGTAATAGGAATTCACGGCCAGGGGGATACTGTTGGCACAATTAGGAGTCAGTGGAACGGTCAGATTGAAGAGATAAAAACGGGATTGAACGCGGCAATCCCGATCGATGCTTTTAGGGAGTTGCTATCACAAAATAAGCGTAACGGCTTGGATATTCTCAGCAATCTTTCTATCAGCAGCGCCTCTGGTCAAAACCAACCGCATCTGGGTTATGGAGGATTTGTGTGCGATACCTCCACGGGCGAGCCGGTGACTGTGTATCAAAATCCACAAGGGTTCAGGGAACCTTGGATTCGCTGGAATTCTAATTTCTTTTCGAGTTCTGGCTACGATCCTCTAACTCGCTGCCAACAAGTGACTCAGCGCCTTGAGAATTATAACAGAAATAAACAGCTAAATTATGTGACTGTGGGTATTGTAAATAACCAGAAAGCGATTTGCACGACTAGCCGCGTTAATGGGCCTTGCGAAGGTTTGATCTACACGCTGCGCCACGATCAAGATCCGACTCCTGCACTTAGCAGTTTTTTTGTTTGGCTGCGGAATCAAAAGGCTGTGCCTTCTCTTTCTGAAAGCGGTACTGTGCTGTATATCGATGTCCGGGAACGGCTGGAACAATTTTAGATGGGCGATTTAAGATTTTAGAGGGATGAGTAATGGGTAAACACAGAACCCCGGCTTTTTTTTATAAGTCGGGGCTCTCAAACAACTACTTATTAGCTGAAAATTTGAGATATTTTACTTATTTATCACTGACATAATAGAACTCATGATTTTTTGGAACACGGAAGCTATAAAATTACTCTTACATTAATCTAACTCAAATTTTTCAGGTATCAAGCATGACAGCAACTACCCCGCAGGCAACGTCAACAACGCCCGCTTTTTGCGAAGGCATTCAATATTTTTCTGAAACAGTCCCTGGTTTTGATACTTATGGGAAAACACCTGCGATCGCCCAGGGGAGCAAGTCGATCGCCGATCCTGCCGATCCCGTCGCCGTCTTTCAAACGATGCTGGGAGCAGACGCCCTGCGGTACCTGACACTGCAAGTCACCGCCAGCAAGGCATCGGGACATCCGGGGGGTTTTGCTAGCCAAGCTGAGGCCTATGCCGCTTTGGTGATGCTCGGACACAAGAACATTGTCACCGAAGTCGGCCATCACGCCCCCGGCTTTTACAGCGCCATGTTTCTCGATCGATCTTTAGAGGATATGGGAATTTTCAACGTGCAGCAAGTGCGCGATAAATTCCGAGAAAAAGACGGTTTATTAGGACATCTTTCCGGTTTCATTCCCGGCCTTTTAGCACCGGCCGGCCCCCTCGGACAAGGGCAGCATTTCGCAATGGCTGGAGCACTTTTGCACCCCGACAAACTGTTTGCTTTCACAATGGGCGACGGCGGCATGGGCGAACCTTATCCGATGAGCAGCATGGCGCATTTCCACACTGCTTATCCCAAAGCTACTAACTTTTTGCCTGTGTTGGTTTGGAACGGATATTCTCAGGAACATCACAGCATGGTTTCGACTAAAACTAATGCTGAAATGATTGCTTATTGGCAAGGCAACGGTTTTGAAGAAGTTATCTTAGTTGATGCTAAGGAATTTGACGATAAAAATCAACCGGAAGATTATGTTGACAGCACTGCTTTTTCGCTCGAACAGCGCATGGCATTTACCAAAGCTGTTTTACAAGGAGTTGACAAAGCGGCAAAATCTGCTCTCGGCGGCAAATTAACTGCGTTTATTATCAAACAGTTGAAAGGTGCCGGCGTCCACGCGCGCGGAGCAAAATCTCACAACCTTTATCCGAAAGATACGCTGGATGCTCCGCACATTATCAGTGCTTTAAAAGAGCGCGCTTTGAGTGCTGCTGCTTGGCAATTGGTGCGGACAAATTGCGAGCGTGCGGGTGGCGGGCCGGCGGCGAAAACAGTTGTTACTGAGTTTACATTGCCGCTGGCAGATTTAGGCGAATTGCCTTTAGAAGAATTTGCAGTTGGGGGAGAACCGAAGATTTCGACAACAGCAATGGGGGTTTTGGTAGGGAAAGTCGGCGAGTGCGATCGGACTTTTCTTGTGACTAATGCTGACGGCAACGAAGCATCGGCAATTGCCAATATCAACCAAGCTCTTAAGATTATTCACCCGACGACAGATGACCTGTACAATCAATCGCCCAACGGTCAAGTTTACGAACCTTTGAGCGAAGATGCTTGCGCTGGTTTAGCCGTAGGTTTATCGCTATTTGGAGCGCGGAGTTTGTGGTGTTCCTACGAATCTTTTGCCATTAACGGTTTACCAATTTGGCAAACTGTAACCCAAGCAATGGCAGAATTGCGCCGTCCAACTCCGGCAACTGTCACCTTATTTACAGCGGGTGCACTGGAACAAGGGCGCAACGGTTGGACGCACCAGCGGCCGGAAATTGAGGCTTATTTTGCGGCGATGATGCGGAACGGAAATGTGTTTCCTTTGTTTCCACCGGATGCTAACAGCATTCAAGCTTGTTACGAGTGGGCTTTGAGTGCTAAAAATAAGGGAGTTGTGATTACGGCGAGCAAGTCGCCGCTGCCAATTCGCACTACTCTTGAACAGACTCGCCAAGGTTTGCAAGACGGTGCAATAGTGCTGCACGAAGTCGATTCCCCCCAAGCTCCCCACAATCAAGGGGGGAGCAAGAAAGTTGTGTTTGCAGTTGTCGGCGACATGACTTTAATGCCAGTATTTGAAGCGGCGGCATTTTTGGAAACAGAAGGGATTGGAGTGCGGATTGTTTCTGTTGTGAATCCCCGGCGTTTGTATCGTGCTAGCGATGTTGCTTGGGATACTTGTTCGGAAGCTGACGGCGGCTTTTTGAGCGATGAGAAATTTGCCGAATTGTTTGGCGGAGATGCCTTGATTGGCGTGACAGGCGGTGCTTCTGGGATGTTGGAACCTGTGATGCTCCGCAGCAATTGCAAGCGGGATACTTTCGCTTGGAAGCGGGGGGAAACTACTGCTAGTGCTGGTCAATTAATGGCGTTTAATGGGTTGACTGCTGAGGCGTTGACTAAAAGGGCGATCGAGCTAGTTCATTAAGTTAGAATGTGAGTGAATGCCCCTGCCTGGTTTGTGCTGGGTAGGGGCTAGTAATATTTAAAATAGGATTGTGATACCTATGACAGCAAAAATTTTAGAAGAAATAGGTACGCTTGCAGAACAGCGATTGATTCTCCCCGGCTATTATACTTGGGAGCAATTTGAGGCGATCGAATCTTTGATGGCAAGCTCTTCGGGTTTGCGTATAAGTTATTTGGATGGGTGGCTCGAGTTTATGACACTGGGGGAAGACCATGAAAGCTTTAAAAAGGCGATCGCTATATTACTGGAAGCATACTTTTTTGAACTCGGAATTGAATTTTTTCCTGTAGGGAGTGCAACTCGCAGAGACCGGGCAAGAGATGTATCATTTGAACCAGACGAGTCTTATTATATAGGTTCAAGAAAAGAGCATCCCGATTTAGCCGTGGAAGTAACGATTACTAGCGGTAGCACAAATAAACTAGCTAAATATTTGCGACTTCGCATTGCTGAAGTTTGGTTTTGGGAAAATAATCGGCTTGCTGTCTATCGGCGGCGCGAGGATGATTACGAGCAAGTTTCAAGAAGTGAGTTTTTGCCGGAGTTGGATTTAGAATTGTTGGTACGCTGCGTTTTAATGCCTTCAATAATTGAGGCCAGGACAGAGTTTCTTAATGGGGTTAGGCAGCAATAATATAGAATAGTTAGTAGTCCTTATGCTATTATCGTTCAGTAATATCGGTTCTTCTTGTGTTCTAGGTATCGTTATCTCGGCTACTGATATCTTCTGATGAATATATCCATCCTTGTACAATAGCTTTAATAACATTACTACTAAAAGGACTATTATCCAGAAGAGTATCGACACCAGATATACTACCAGCTTTGAGAGCACTAGCTACGCGAGACTTTAAAGCAGGAGGAGTTTCATCGTTAACATAGGCTACTTTTTCAGCCTCAGTAGCAGTAGGGTTTGACTTCTCTAGTTGCATGAGAAGTTGCTGAATTTCGACAGCAGCTTCAGCAAGTGTTTGTTTTCTTTCACCTCCTTGATTAATGGTTCCACCAACATAATCACCACCAATGTAAAAACCTCCCTCCTGAACAATTATCTGACTAAACTGATTCACTAAAGACGATCGTGTACTATCTAAAGCTTGTCTGAACGCATCAATAGTAGCAATTGTAATTAAGCCCAGAATAACTATCAAGGCCTGCTGTAACTCAGCAGCCATATCAATCTTGACTAACACACCAATTATAGAAAGAAGTATTATTGAAAGATACACCGCAACCGAAGTTTTAAGTCGCTTTTCAAATTTGAACGCACTAATTAAATCTAGTTTATTATCTTCCATTTTTCTGCTCCTCCGACTGATTATCCTTGTCCTTTCCATTATAGAGAAGTTCATTTGAATCTTTGGAAAACCCTTTCAACCCATCTAAAAAGTCGCCGATTTCTCCCAAAGAATAGCCTAAAGGTTTAGCCAATCCTAAAATTAAAAACAGCAAGCCTGCTAAAGGAACAGTTTGTATTAATAAAACGCCTATTCCCACTGAAAAAACACTAGCCGCCATTTGTTGGTTTCGTTGAAAAATGTCTTTTTTTTGTGCTTTTTGCAGTTGAAATTCTGCCGATTGTTGTGTGTAATTTAATTGCCTTTCTTTTCTATCCAATTCATGAAGTTCCTGTCTCAACTCTATCAATATTTCGTATTCTTCGGCTGTTTTCGCTAGTGCGAATTTTTCAACCAGAATCTCTTTATAAACTTGGATGTCCGATTGATTTTCCTGTTTTATGCTCTCTCCACTCTGCATCTGATAAGGCAGCAAAGTGATATTTCTTGGTTGATCTAGTTTTTCATCCGTCATTTCCTACCTCTGAATTGGCAAGTAGTTAGGTACAATACCACTTGCTCCTATAATTTCTGCTTTATATGGGATTATGAACATTTTAAGATCCTCATAGTAGACTTTTAACGCAAAAACTTCAAGGCAGAAAAAGTTGGAAAAAGTTGGATCTTTCTCAAATTGGCACAAACAATTCGGAGCCGAGGTCAAAAAAGTTGGAAAAAGTTGGAAAAAGTAGGGTATAGTAACGGTATTCATCTCATAGACCTACCTATGAACATTCCTCAGATGTTGCAATCCGTCGATGAAACAGTCTGCGCTAAGACAGGCAAACATTTAAACGACTTGCAGCGGAGAATTATCGCAGGAATACTGAATCGTCAAAAGTATGCTGGGGTTGCAGAAACATACGGTTACAGTGACAAGCACGTTAAAAAAGTCAGTCACGAGCTTTTGCAAATGTTATCTGATGTCTTTGGCGAACAAGTTAAAAAAAGTAATCTTGAATCTGTGCTAGAACGTCACATAAATGTAAATATAAGTTTTGCTCCTAAAAACACCGGTCATAAAAATATTGTTGGTATTGGTTACATCAACAATTGCCCCGATGCTTCAGCTTCTACCCCAGATGAAAGTCAGCCTGCAACTCCTGACTTCCAGCAGCAAAGCAATAATTACACTGACCTCGCAATAATTAAATTAATTGATAAGTTGCGTCAGTTTGGTTTGACGGATGAGCAAATTGCAGAAGCGCTAAATCTACCCTTGAATGAACTCAATAGGGTGGATTTATAAATTTGATTGGTTGGCTGGGGATGTAGCGAGAGTGCTAGAGGCTGTGCTGCGACGGGACATCAATATTGTGTGAAATATCTGTCTTAATTTTATTGCTTTTTCCCCCGCAAGCCATCAACCAAAAACTCATCATCGATCGATCGCCCGCAGCGACAAACTCATCCCGCGAAACCAGATAGCTGGCTATTTCCGACTCGGAAATCAACCCTTGTTTGACCATTTGCAAAAGGGGGCCGGAGTCAAGCAAAGGTTGAAACGCCTCAATTCCGATGATATCGCTGTGGCTGACAACCGCTTCTAAATCAACGCTACCAAACCCAGCTTCTTTGAGAATGCGGCACAGATTTCGCCCGACGCATAAATTGCCGCCCCGCGATGCCATTACCTGCTTGAATTTCTCCCTGACAATCTCGACTGACAGGGGTGGATTTGTCAGCCAAAACAAATGTGCGTCGCTATCAATAATCACCAGTTTTCCCCCAGGCTTCAAGATGCGGAATATTTCTCTAGCTGCTGCGACGGGATCTGGGAGGTGAACGAACAGCAAACGGGCGATCGCAAAATCGAAAGTATTATCATCCAAACCAGTATCCGCCACCGATGCTTGAATGCGATTTACTCGATCGCCCCCTTTGTCCTGCAAATATGCTACTGCTTTTTCGTGCAGTACCGGGTCGATTTCTACCGCTGTCACCGAACTGTTTGGCAGCAATTCTAAGAGTTTTTCCGTGAAAAATCCCGGCCCGCTACCAGCTTCCAAAACATTCATCCCGTCTGCTAAACCAAACCAAGTTAAATTGCGCGCTTCCTTTTCCCAACTGAGGAGAACTTGACTTTTTAACCGCTGGATTTCTGCGTCAAGTTCCAGATTGTACGTGCTGGCTTGATACGAACCTTCTGCTGCCATAAAATCATTCTTTTTCCTGCTGCGACACCTAGATTATAATAGAACTGCGCTTTAGCGCAATTCTCGTTGCGGACATCCCCAACCCCAGTTGGCGGACAGATGCAGGACGGGAGCCAGGTAATTCCTCTATTGTAAGAAGATGACCGAGACGATTTTAGATTTGGGATTTTGAATGAGAATTTCAGCGGTTTAAAGCCCCTAGTTTCAACTAGGTCACAAATTGAAAATCGTAAATTCCAAATCTAAAAGGGGTGGACGGATTACCTAAACTGACGATGTTGTGTGGCAACGAATAAATTATGCCCCAGACTTTACCTCAACCGGAGAAACGAACATTTTTACTTGTGGATGACCATGCGATGGTGTTAGGTGGGACGCTTAACATTCTGAAGCAAGAATATCCAGAGGCAGACATTCTGACGGCTCCGACTGCTCAGGCAGCCCTTCAGCAAATAGCGCAGACGACGCCGGATTTGGTGATTGTGGATTTGGTGATGCCAGAGACGACCGGCGAAACAGCTCAAGCGAATTCAGGGCTTCAACTCCTCAAAACGTTGATGGAGCAGTATCCGAGTCTGAATATTGTGGTGCAGAGTGCCCATGTTCGGACTTTAGTTTGGCTGAAACCGTTGATCGACAATCACATGGGCGGCTTCACAGTTGTCGATAAGAGCCAGCCGATGAAAGACTTGCTGGCAATGGTTGATTGGGCGCTGCACGAGCGGATTTATACACCCAGAGAGATCCGCAACGGGCTGCAACTCAAACCCGCCTGGATGCAGGTGTTGCAATTTGCTTTTCAAGAGAGCTTACAGGATACTGCGATCGCCAAACGGATGAATGTTTCTGAACGCACTGTGCAGCATTACTGGACTAAGATTCGAGATGTGCTAGAGGTGTATCCTGATGATGATAAGAATCTGCGGATTCAAACGGAAGTGCGAGCTAGGGAACAAGGATTGATTGATTAGTGAAGCGCGATCGATGGCAAGCAGTGAAAGCGGGCGTCACGACTTGGGGACGAGGAGCGCTTCCAGGGGTGATGGTGATTGTCGCTGTGATGATGGCTAGATTGAGCGGTGCGCTTCAGTTTTGGGAGTTGGTTGCGTTCGATCAATTTCTGCGTTTGCGTCCTCCTGAGCCAATGGATGAACGGATTGTAATTGTCGGCATCACTGAGGAGGATATTCAACGCGCTAGAACTTATCCGATTCCCGATCGCAATATTGCCGATTTACTCAAACGGTTGCAAACGTATCGACCGATCGCGATCGGGCTGGATATTGTCCGCGATATTCCGGTGGAACCAGGTCATGCTGAACTAACATCGGTGTTTCGCAGCAGCAAGAATGCGATCGGAGTGGAGATTGCTTTGCCCGATCGCAGTGGCTTTATCGTCAAACCTCCGCCCGCGCTACCACCCGAACAGGTTGGCTTTGCAGATGCCGTTCTCGATGCTGATGGCTACCAGCGCCGCAGTTTATTGGGCACTAACAACGATCGACAGGAATACCGTTTTTCCTTCGCAATCCGGCTGGCAGAGCGCTATTTAGCAACCCGAGGAATTAAGCTAGGTAATGGAATTCGCGATCGGGAGGCGATGCGCTTTGGCAGCATTGAATTTACCAGAGTGCAGTCAAACTCTGGCGGATATGTGGGGGCGGATGCAGGCGGCAACCAAATTTTACTGAATGTTCGCAGCGGGACAATGCCATTTCGCGTGCTTTCCCTGGAGCAAATCAAGGCGGGACAAGTAGATCCGAACTGGATTCGAGGCAAAATTGTGCTGATTGGGATGATGTCTTTTAGCGCGAAGGATTTGGCAAGTTCAGGTGCGATCGCAGGTATCAATCCCGGACGGATTTACGGAGTCGAAATGCAAGCCCACGAAACCAGCCAGATGATTAGTGCGGTGCTCGATCGGCGGCCGTTGCTTCAGGTTTGGGGGGAGGGCTGGGAAACGCTCTGGATTGCGGTCTGGGGACTCTTGGGGATGAGTTTGGGACAATTTCTGCGATCGCCCTGGAAAATTTTGATCGGGCTCTCAGTCGCCAGCATTAGCCCGATCGCGCTCTGTTACTGGCTGATTCTTTTGGGATGGTGGGTGCCGATCGTGCCTGTGTTGCTCGTACTCGTGTTGAATGGGGCTGGGTTGACGGCAGCGTTATTTTATCGCCACGAACAGGAACTCCGACTGCGGTTGGAAGAACGTCAATTTGCGATCGAGCAGACCTTTAATGCCATTCATAGCGGCCCGTTACAAACATTGGTTGTGATTTTGAGAACTGCTCAAGAACAAGCCACACCGCCGTTATTTCTACCGGAGTTGCAACGCTTGAATCAAGAATTGCGGGCAGTTTACGGCTCTGTGCAACGAGACGCGATCGCAGATGAACCGCATCTTCGCATGGGAAGTGCGATCGAATTGGCCCTGCAGGCTCCATTGCATGAATTGCTCTACAAGGTCTATTCCAACACGCTCGAACAAGAATTGCCCTACCTCAAAACGATCAAATTCAAAATTGTGCAGTTCGATCCCTTGAACACCTCGCATCTGCGGTTGGAACACAAGCGAGCACTCTGCCGCTTTCTGGAAGAAGCGCTCTGCAATGTTGGCAAACACGCGATCGAAGCCACTCGCTTGACTGTAATTTGCACTCAAGAGGGCGATCGGCAGGTGATTCGGGTGGCCGATAATGGTAGGGGGAAACAGTCTCAGTCAGAAACGCTTAGCTTGGCTGAAATCGATCGAGACAGGGGAATAACCGAAGATCCAAACCCTAAACTTCAACCTTCAGGATTAGGAACCCAGCTTGCAAAGAACTTAGCCAAACAGTTAGGCGGAGCATTTCGGCGCTACCCGAATCAACCGAAGGGGACAGTGTGCGAGTTAACCTGGCCAGCAAAACGGCGGTGGTTCTGGTAATTGGTGTGGCTCACGCTTGTCAAATCGGAGCTGATTGAGATGAGATATTGCACCATTTTCAATAAGGCGTTTATGAACGGGCATCCTGCCCGTTCCACAAGAAATTCACTCTTTGTGGAACGGGCATATTGCCGGTTCTTGAGAATGGTCTAAGAGCTCAGATATAACGATCGACAACACGGCAACTCTGGATAGGGCAATGCCCAAAGCGTGTCAACTTAAGCTGTCTGTCCACCCAGTCCTCCCGCCCACCCCGCAGTCCGCCAGGGAATGAATTCCCTGTCTCATAGCGAAAGTCCTCTCAAAGAGGACTGAAGAACTCATTAGTCGTCTGAAGACGACTTTCGCTTTGAGGCAGGGGTTTAAACCCCTGCCGGACTGCCGGACTGAGGGTTTGCCCTTAAGCTGACACCAATATCTTTGCACCTTCCCGCAAACGAAGCTTGCGGGCAGTCCTCTATTGTGTTTTTGTATTGTTGATTACTGTAGAAATAGTTACACAGGGGATTGCGATGATGACTCACGAGTTGAAGCGTCGAACCGTTTACTCTGCGGGCATTGCGAGTTTAATGCTGAGTGTTTCGTTCTGGGTCGCTCCTGTAGCGCTGGCAAAATACACTCCTCCTGAAAACCCTTCTAAACCGAAAGAAACGGGGACGAATACCACTCGCAACGGCAGTTGCGAAGAAGCTAATTCATCGGGGAGATTGACTGCCTTGGTGCCGTTTAGCCATGTGGGAGAGACGATTTCTGGGCATCCGACCTTTACCTGGTTTGTACCTTATATCACTCCTCGTCCGCTGCAATTGAGGCTGTTTACTCGCACGGGACAACTTCTCTACAGAACCGAGATACAGAGTCAGCCAGGAATAATGTCGGTTGCTTTGCCCTCAAATCTGCCTCAACTGTCGATCGGGCAATCCTATCAGTGGCAAGTGGTGTTGGTCTGCGATCCGGATGATCCTTCGAGCAATGTGGTGGCGGCGGCAGAAATCCAAGTCGTTGGGCCTGCGCCGTCGTTGCAGACTCAACTTGCAGCGGCGCAAACTCCCCAACAGCGGATCGACCTGTATGCGGAGTCTGGGCTGTGGTATGACGCGATCGCCGAAGCGCGCAAAGCCTCTGAGACTTCTCAAAGCCAAGAGGCTGTGCTGGAATTGCTAGATTCTCTCGCTAGTTCGGAAGCCGAACCTTTGAAAGATTGGAGCGATCGATTGCGACAAATTAGGGCGATCGAACAACAGCGCCAAGGACAGCGCTAACCCTCGCAATCCAAAGACTAAATCCTATGAAATCTTTCTCGCTAAAACTGCTTAAATCCAGTAATTGCAAAGTGCGATCGGGCTTCCTTTTTCCCCTCGCCTTTTGCGTTTTGTCTGTTGCTTTTTATATTCCTATGCACTCTCCACTTCCGGTTAGTGCTCAAGCTACGGATGCTCGTCAAGCAGAGGGCGATAGGCTAATGAAGCAGGGGCTTCAACAGTATAAGACTGGTCAATTAAGAGCCGCGCTGAATTCCTGGCAACAGGCACTGCAAATTTATCGTGCTCTCAAAAACCGCCAAGGGGAGGGTTGGGCACTGGGCTTTTTGGGATTCGCTTACGACTCTCTAGGCAATAATGCCAAAGCCATTGAGTATAGAGAGCAGAGTTTAGCCCTCGCCCGCGAAATTAAAGACCGCCAATTGGAGGGTGCTGCACTGGGCACTTTGGAAGATGCTTACCGCTCTCTGGGCAACTATGCCAAAGTCATTGAGTATTCACAGCAACGTTTAGCCATCACCCGCGAACTTAAAGACCGCCAAGGAGAGGGTGCGGTACTGGGCACTTTGGGAGATGCTTACCGCTCTCTGGGCCACTATGCCAAAGCGATTGAGTATGCACAGCAAAGTTTAGCCATCGCACGCGAACTTAAAGACCGCCAAGGAGAGGGTGCAGCACTGGGCAATTTGGGATTCGCTTACCTGTCTCTGAACAACTATGCCAAAGCGATTGAGTATACACAGCAGAGTTTAACCATTGCCCGTGAACTTAAAGACCGCAAAAGGGAAGACTTAGCACTAGACATTTTGGGAATGGCTTACCGCTCTCTGGGCAACTATGCCAAAGTGATTGAGTATGCACAACAAAGTTTAGCCATCGCCCGCGAACTTAAAGACCGTCAAGGGGAAGGTAAAGCACTGGGCATTTTGGGATCTGCTTACCACTTTTTAAACAACTCTGCCAAAGTCATTGAGTATTCACAGCAACTGTTAGCGATCGCCCGCGAACTTAAAGACCGCGAAAGGGAGGGTTGGGCACTAGGCAGTTTGGGAATCGCTTACCGCTCTCTGAGCGATTATGCTAAAGCGATTGAGTATGCACAGCAAAGTTTAGTCATCGCCCGCGAACTTAAAGACCGCAAAGGGGAAGGTGTGGCACTGGGCATTTTGGGAGATGCTTACCGATCTCTGGGCAACTATGCCAAAGTCATTGAGTATTTACAGCAACGTTTAGCCATCGCCCGCGAACTTAAAGACCGCCACATTGAACGTTTGGCACTGGCGAATTTGGGAGATGCTTACTACTCTGTGGGCAACTCGGCCAAAGCCATTGAATATGGGCAGCAGACTTTAGCCATCGCACGCGAAATTAAAGACCCCCAAAGTGAAGGTGTGGCACTAGGCAATTTGGGACTCGCTTACCGCTCTGTGG
>NZ_JAUBTK010000014.1:28722-96905 GCF_036702455.1 Microcoleus sp. D2_18a_D3 | reverse complement strand
GCAACTCGGCCAAAGCCATTGAGTATGGGCAGCAGAGTTTAGCCATCGCACGCGAAATTAAAGACCGCCAAATTGAAGGTGAGGCACTAGGCAATTTGGGACTCGCTTACCGCTCTGTGGGCAACTCGGCCAAAGCCATTGAGTATGGGCAGCAGAGTTTAGCCATCGCACGCGAAATTAAAGACCGCCAAATTGAACGTTTGGCACTGGCGAATTTGGGAGGTGCTTACCACTCTCAGGGCAACTATGCCAAAGCCATTGAGTATGGGCAGCAGTGGTTAGCCATCGCCCGCGAAATTCAAGACCGCCAGGGGGAGGGTGTGGCACTGAGCCTTTTGGGACTCGCTTACCGCTCTCTGGGCAACTATGCCAAAGCCATTGAGTATAAACAGCAACAGTTAGCCGTCGCCCGCGCAATTAAAGACCGCCAGAGCGAGGGTTTGACACTGCGCGATTTGGGACTCCTTTACAGCTCTCTGGGCAACTATGCCAAAGCCCTTGAGTATGCACAGCAACAGTTAGCCATCGCCCGCGAAATTAAAGACCGCCGAGGTGAAGGTGTGGCACTGGGGGGTTTGGGAATGATTTACCACGATCTGGGCAACTATGCCAAAGCCATTGAGTATGCACAGCAACAGTTAGCAATCGTCCGCGAAATGAAAGACCGCCGAGGTGAAGGTGTGGCACTGGGCGGTTTGGGACTCATTTACCTTGATCTGGGCAACTATGCTCAAGCCATTGAGTATGCACAGCAGTGGTTAGCCATCGCCCGCGAAATTCAAGACCGCCAGGGGGAGGGTGTGGCACTGGGTAATTTGGCAGATGCTTACTACTTTCTGGGCAACTCGGCCAAAGCCATTGAGTATGGACAGCAGACTTTAGCCATCGCCCGCGAAATTAAAGACCGCAACGGGGAAGGTAGGGTACTCAACCACCTCGGAGTGGCGTTCTTGAAAGCTGGCAACCCAACAGAAGCTGACAAAATGCTCGTGAATGCCATTCAAGTTTGGGAATCGATGCGGCAAATGCTCGGATCCAACGACGCGAATAAAGTCTCCATCTTTGAAGGACAAGTCAGCACCTATAACCTTCTGCAAAAAGTCCGGGTGGCTCAGAATAACCCCAATGCCGCGTTAGAAATTGCCGAACGGGGACGTGCCCGTGCCTTTGTCGATCTCCTGACACAGCGCTTATCCTCTGGTGATGTCAGTTCGCTCATCGCCACTGCTCCCAACGGCGAGCAAATCCGCCAAATCGCCAAAGCACAGAATGCCACTTTGGTGCAGTATTCCATCATCTACGAGATGTTTGAGATTCAGGGCCAACAAGTAGGGCGAGAATCTGCGCTCTACATTTGGGTAATTCAACCTACGGGTGAAATTACCTTCCGCCAAGTAGACCTCAAACCCCTGTGGCAGAATCACAACGCCTCCCTAAGAAGCTTAATCGTCGGCAATCAAGAATTCCTCGCCGTCCGCAGTCGCAGCAATCTTGGCTCTACCCAACCCCAACCCCAACCCAACTTACCGACACTGCATCAACTGCTGATCGATCCCATTGCCAGCCTGCTACCCAAAGACCCCAATGCCCGCGTCATTTTCATTCCCCAAGGTTCGCTCTTTCAAGTACCTTTCCCCGCACTGCAAGATGCCAACGGCACTTACTTAATCCAAAAACACACCATTCTCACCGCCCCTTCGATTCAAGTATTGGATTTGACTCGACAACAGAAGCTAGCACAGAAGCAATCCCGCAGCGGTAATGCTCTAGTATTGGGCAATCCCACGATGCCAAGCGTGTCTCCCTCTCCGGGAGAACCCAAACGCCAATTATCTCCTCTACCTGGAGCCGAAGCTGAAGCGATCGCGATCGCCCCTCTGCTCAATACCCAAGCCATCACAGGCGCACAAGGTACAAAAGCTGCGATCGTTCAAAAAATGCCCCAAGCATCGATTATTCACTTAGCAACGCATGGATTGCTGGATGATGTGCGCGGATTGGCAAGTGCGATCGCCCTTGCTCCTTCTGGTAGCGATGATGGCTTATTGACCGCAGAAGAGATTTTCGATATGAAACTGCAAGCAAATTTAGTTGTTTTGAGTGCTTGCAACACTGGAGAAGGCAGAATTACCGGGGATGGAGTAATTGGTTTGTCGCGCGCTTTGATTTCGGCAGGAGTGCCGAGTGTGATTGTTTCTTTATGGGCGGTTCCCGATGCGCCGACATCGGAATTGATGCAGGCATTTTATCAAAATTTGCAAAATAATCCCGACAAAGCACAGGCATTGCGGCAGGCAATGTTAACCACGATGAAAACTCATCCCCAGCCGCGAAATTGGGCGGCATTTACTCTGATTGGGGAGGCAGAGTAAGTTTTTATTAATAGCGAATTGGCTCAATGTTTTTCTCCTAAATTTTATCCTAAATTATATCAATTCCGGTTGTACCGGAATGATAGAGGAGGCGGCAGTGCGGTTTCCCTACCCAAAATAACATTGTAGGGAAACGGCACTGCCGTCTCCTTTTCGGATACTAATAATTCCGATGCAATCGGAAATGCTCTTTATTCTTTAGTCGGCGCAGGCGGACTTTGTTTGTGTAGACGCGGTTTCAACCGCCGAGTTATCTCAATCTCAAAACTGATGGAAGTGAACCATATACTCTACATATTCACATACATTGCACTTTCCCGCAATCTATTTTGCACCTCCTACTTCATCAAGTCTGTGGCTAGAACGAATGATTTTCCCATCTGGGTTGCTTAAGATTTAAGTCAAGTGTTAAGAGGATTTTTTTTATGGCTTTACAACCCGATCCGTCAGAACTTCAACGATTAATTGGCGACAATACATCCGAAGTTGTTACTTTGTCGATCGCAGATGCAACTAATTTTCCTTTGGGAGTTTGCATGCTTGCAGGTGACGATTTCGTCACTGGCTCAACAGCTAATGATTTGGTTTATGGCAATGAAGGAGAAGATATTATCAGCGGGGATTTGGGCAACGATTCTTTATTCGGAGGAAAAGGTAAAGACTTCCTGATTGGAGATGAGGGAAATGACTCTCTCAGCGGCGGTCAAGATGCAGATTTTCTGATAGGTGGTGCGGGAAATGATATTCTCTTGGGCGGTAGAGGCAATGATTTTTTAGTCAGCGGTAACGGAAATGACACTCTGGTGGGAGGTTTGGGTCGCGACATTTTAGGAGCTTTGGATGATAATAATAGTTCAATCAAAATCGGGGGCAGCAATTTGTACGTCGTCCAAGCAGAACCCGGAGTTACAGATGTCAATAATGCCGATTTTATTGTAGGTTTCAGAGTTGGCGCCGATCGAATTGGATTGGCAGGCGGTTTGAATGCTAGCGATGTAGACTTGCAATACGTGACAAACGTGACAGTTTTATTTGGGTTTGATGCACCCGAAAGTGCCAAACTATTTACCCCGCCAGGTTCATTCGATACTCAACCGATACAGAGTCAAGGCACTCTAATTAAAGTTAGGAATTCCGGCGACATAGTAGGCTTTGTGTCAAATGTAAGAGTGGCCGATCTTCAAGGTAGTATTATCTCTGCTCCGGGATTTTGATCGCTTTTTACAGCTTCGTAGCGAGGAATAAATTCCTCATCAATGGCTCTTGAAAACTTCAGTGCCTAAAAGCGACATTTATATCTGAAAGAGGACTATTGAGTTATATTCTTCAGTCCTCTTTTAGAGGACTTGCGCTATGAGACAGGGAATTAATTCCCTGGCGGAATGTGGAATGAATCTTTGTTCGCGATCGCGTCTCAATAATCTTACAGCAGATTTCATATTTGTGAAGTACACCCCTGAGCCATGAATCCCCGTAGGGACATGGCAATGCCTTGTCCCTACTACTTTATGAACCTGGAATACGCTGTAACACTGATGGAAGTGAACCATCTACTCTACATATTCACCTACATTGCACTTTCCCGCAATCTCTTTTGCACCCCGTACTGGATCAAGTCTGTGGGTAGAACGGATGATTTTTCGATCTGTGCTGCGTAAGATTTAAATCAAGAATGAATCTAAATATCTGAGGTTTTAAATTATGCTAGACATCACAACTAATCCTAACGATCGCCTTTATTTCAATCAACAGCCAAACGATCTCGCCACATCAACATTTCCGGCTAACGAGGACTTGCTCAACAGAGCGATCGAGCCATTGAATATTCCTGGTTATAGTGCTGAATCTAGCTTGACTAATCCCACAGCATCCAGCTTCGACCCACAGACACAGATAGCAGATTTTATTGTAGCTAATGCGGGCGCTGGCTTCAGTTACTCTGCGAGCGATCGAGTTACTGGCGATGTCCCCGATTCTCAACTCAAACCGCAGTCACAATCGGCGAATGTAAACGCAGATATGCTAACAGGAACGATATCTGATTCTGGGTTGAATTTCTCCGATCCAGGTAACTCTCTTTCGACAGCTCGTAATATTCTTGGTGTTGAAAATGGTAGCATCAGCTTAACTGATTTTGTCGGAGTTGGAGATTCCAACCATTTCTATCGATTCGATATTAACACTAAAAGCAATTTTAACCTGCGTCTCGACGGTTTGAGAGCGGATGCTGACGTAAAGCTAATTCAAGATAGAAACCGCAACGGTGTAGTTGATTTTGGGGAAACTATTGACTACTCTCTTGAGATTGGCACAGTTCCCGATGTCATTAATGTATCCAATCTGGCTCCAGGAACATACTATGTCCAAGTCTCTAGCTTCTTAAACAACTCTACTAATTACAACCTGAATGTTTCTGCAACCTCTATTCCTGAACTAAATATTCCCACACCTAGCGGCACTTTTAATAGTAATTACGGCTACGGTTTGGTGAATGCAAATGCCGCCGTTTCCAGCACCTTAAACCGCTCAATTCCTTTCCCTGAGCTTCCCAATTTGGGCGAGAATAATTGGGCGCTAGATGTCTTAAACGCACCGGAAGTTTGGAATCAAAACATTACAGGAAATGGGATTGTTGTAGCTGTCGTGGATAGTGGTGTTGACTACACCCATCTTGACTTGGATGACAATATTTGGCGGAACGCTGGTGAAATTGCTGGAAATGGCATTGATGACGATCGCAACGGATATATTGATGATATTCGGGGTTGGGATTTTGTGGCTAGCGACAACAACCCAATGGATCTGGATTTCGACGGTCACGGGACTCACATAGCAGGTGCGATCGCGGCGGAACGAAATGATTTTGGCATCACAGGAGTTGCGCCCAATGCTAAGATTATGCCGGTCAGGGTGTTGTCCGCCTTTGGTAGGGGTGAGCCGAATAATGTTGCTGCTGGAATTCGCTATGCTGCTGATAATGGAGCAAATGTAATTAACCTCAGCTTGGGCAATGAGTTTGTCCCTTCCAACGTAGTAAATAACGCAATTCAGTATGCAAATAACAAAGGCTCTGTTGTGGTTATGGCAGCCGGAAACTCGGGTGTTGAGCAACCTGATTACCCAGCTCGTAATGCCGATCGCTTGGGAATTGCAGTGGGCAGCATTGATATAAACGGCAGGATGGCTGACACCTCGAACCGTGCGGGTTCCACACCTTTAGATTACTTAGTTGCTCCGGGAGTAGACATCTATTCTACAACTCCCTATAGCACCTATGACACCCTAACTGGCACATCTATGGCAACGCCACAGGTAGCAGGTGTAGCGGCTTTAGTTCTGAATGCTAATCCGACTTTAACTCCGGCTCAAGTTGAGTACATTTTGACGACAACAGCTAATCGAAATGGGTTAACAGGATAGGATGGCAAATCCCCACTTAAGTCCTGCGGATATTAATTGAGCATTAGAGCAGACGGCTCTGGATATGGACGATCTAAACACGCCAAGTTTTGATTTTGGACTTGACTATGCAAGTGGGTAATGGTTTGATTCAAACCGATCGCGCGATCGCTAAAATAGTCGTCTAATTCAGATTAGAGTCCCCATTCCCAGCCGCGAGATCGGGGAGGCATAGTAAGCTTCTATGAAGGTCGATCGCCTGTGGCAGATTGAGGCGATCGCACGACGACGGCAGAAAGAGCGATCAAGCTAATTCTCTAAATTCCAACTCTAGAATCCTATGCTGTATTCCCCATTTAAGCGAGTCAAATCGACCCACTCTAGGCTCAGTAATGTTTTCCTAGCTTCCATTTCCCTATTCCTGCTTGCCACTATCCCCCTATTAACTACTCCTGACTCTTTCTTCCCAGCGATCGCTCAAACTACGGATGCTCGTGAAGCAGAGGCCGATCGGCTGTTGCGGCAGGGGCTTCAACAGTTTCAGACTAGGCAATTCCCAGCAGCGCTGAATTCCTGGCAACAGGCACTGGAAATTTATCGTGCTCTCAAAAACCGCCTTAAGGAGGGTCGGACACTGAACAATTTGGGAGCCATTTACGCCGCTCTAGGCAACAACGCCAAAGCCATTGAGTATGCACAGCAATATTTAGTCATCGCCCGCGAAACTAAAAACCGCGAATGGGAAGAGGCCGCACTGGGCATTTTGGGACTCCTTTACAGCTCTCTGGGCAACCATACTAAAGCAATTGAGTATGCACAGCAGAGGTTAGCCATCGCCCGCGAACTTAAAGACCGCCTCAGTGAAGGTGCAGCACTGGGCCTTTTGGGAGACGCTTACCAGTCTCTGGGCAACCATACTAAAGCAATTGAGTATGCACAGCAGAGGTTAGCCATCGCCCGCGAAATTAAAAACCGCCGAATGGAGGGTGCAGCACTGGACAAATTGGGCAGGATTTACGGCTCTCTGGGCAACCTTACTAAAGTCATAGAGTATTTACAGCAATATTTAGTCATCGCCCGCGAAATTAAAAACCGAAAAGGGGAAGAGGCAGCACTGGGCATTTTGGGATTCGCTTACAACTCTCTGGGCAACCATACTAAAGCCATTGAATATGCACAGCAATATTTAGTCATCGCCCGCGAAATTAAAAACCGAAAAGGGGAAGAGGCAGCAGTGAGCATTTTGGGAGTCGCTTACAACTCTCTGGGCAACTATGCTCAAGCCATTGAGTATGCACAGCAGAGCTTAGCCATCGCCCGCGAAACTAAACACCGCTTTGGGGAGAGTTGGGCACTGGACATTTTGGGAGTCGCTTACCTGTCTCTGGGCAACTATGCTCAAGCCATTGAGTATGCACAGCAGAGGTTAGCCATCACCCGCGAAATTCAGAACCGCAAAGGGGAAGGTTCAGCACTGGCGAATTTGGGAAACGCTTACAACTCTCTGGGCAACCATATTAAAGCCATAGAGTATTTACAGCAATATTTAGTCATCGCCCGCGAAATTAAGGATCGCGAAGGGGAAGGGAATGCACTGGGGAATTTGGGAGGTGCTTACCTGTCTCTGGGCAACCATACTAAAGCCATAGAGTATTTACAGCAATATTTAGGGATCGCCCGCGAACTTAAGAACCGCCAAGGGGAAGGTTCAGCACTGGCGAATTTGGGAAACGCTTACAACTCTCTGGGCAATCATACTAAAGCCATTGAGTATGCACAGCTCAGTTTAGCCATTGCCCGCGAAATTAAACACCGCGAAGGGGAAGGGAATGCACTGGGGACTTTGGGAGGTGCTTACGACTCTCTGGGCAACCATACTAAAGCCATAGAGTATTTACAGCAGAGGTTAGCCATAGCCCGGGAAATTAAGAACCGCCAAGAGGAAGGTTCAGCACTGAACAGTTTGGGAATCGCTTACGGGGATCTAGGCAACTATGCCAAAGCCATAGAGTATTTACAGCTCAGTTTAGCCATCGCCCGCGAAATTCAGGACCGCAAAGGGGAAGGGGGTACACTGGTGAATTTGGGAGTCGCTTACGACTCTCTGGGCAACCATACTAAAGCCATTGAGTATGCACAGCAGAGTTTAGCGATTGCCCGCGAAATTAAAAACCGCGAAGGGGAAAAGGCCGCACTGGGGAATTTGGGAGTCGCTTACCGGTCTCTAGGCAACTATGCTCAAGAAATTGAGTATTTACAGCAATATTTAGTCATCGCCCGCGAAATTAAAGACCGCAAAGGGGAAGGTTCAGCACTGGGGAGTTTGGGAGTCGCTTACAACTCTCTGGGCAACTATGCTCAAGCCATTGAGTATACACAGCAGAGTTTAGCCATCGCCCGCGAAATTAAAGACCGCAAAGGGGAAGGAAATGCACTGGCGAATTTGGGAGTCGCTTACAACTCTCTGGGCAACTATGCTCAAGCCATTGAGTATGCACAGCAGAGTTTAGCCATCGCCCGCGAAATTAAAGACCGCCTTGGGGAAGGAAATGCACTGGCGAATTTGGGAGTCGCTTACTACTCTCTGGGCAACTATGCTCAAGCCATTGAGTATACACAGCAGAGTTTAGCCATCTTCCGCGAAATTAAATATCGCCGAGGGGAAGGGAATGCACTGGTGAATTTGGGAAACCCTTATCGGTCTCTGGGCAACTATGCCAAAGTCATTGAGTATACAGAGCAGAGTTTAGCCATCGCCCGCGAAGTTAAAAACCGCTTTGGGGAAGGTGCGGCGCTGGGGAATTTGGGAATCGTTTACCGCTTGCTAGGCAACGATGCTAAAGCCATTGAGTATGCACAGCAGAGTTTAATCGTCTTCCGCGAAATTAAGGATCGCAAACAGGAAGGTGCGGCACTGGCGAATTTGGGAGCCGCTTACGACTCTCTGGGCAACTATACCAAAACCATTGAGTACACACAGCAGAGTTTAGCGATTGCCCGCGAAATTAAAGACCGCCTTGGGGAAGGTTCAGCACTGGGGAATTTGGGAGGTGCTTACCTGTCTCTGGGCAACTATGCTAAAGCCATTGAGTATGCACAGCAGAGTTTAGTCCTCTTCCGCGAAATTAACAACCGCCAAGATGAAGGTGTGGCACTCAACAAGCTCGCAGAAGCGTTCTTAAAAGCTGGCAACCCAACAGAAGCTGAAAAAATGCTCGTCAATGCCATTCAAGTTTGGGAATCGATGCGTCAAATGCTCGGCTCCAACGACGCGCATAAAGTATCCATCTTTGAAAGACAAGCTCGCACCTATCGGACTTTACAACAAGTTCGAGTGGCTCAGAATAACCCGATCGCGGCCTTAGAAATTGCCGAACGGGGACGCGCCCGTGCCTTTGTCGATCTCCTGAGTGAACGCTTATCTTCAGGTTCTACCAATCCGGTTATCGCCACTGCTCCCAGCCAGGAGCAAATCCGCCAAATCGCCAAAGCGCAGAACGCCACTTTGGTGCAGTATTCCATCATCTACGAAGACTTCCAGATTCAGGGCAAACGAGAAGGGCGCGAATCCGCGCTCTACATTTGGGTGATTCAACCGACAGGCGAAATTACCTTCCGCGAGGTAGACCTCAAACCCCTCTGGCAGCAACACAACGCCTCCCTAACCGACTTAATCGTTGGCAATCAAGAATTCCTCGCTGTTCGCAATCGCAGCAGCACAGGTTTTGCCCAACCCCAACCCAACTTACCGACACTACATCAACTGCTGATCGATCCCATTGCCAGCCTCCTACCCAAAAACTCCAATGCCCGCGTCATTTTCATTCCCCAAGGTTCCTTGTTCCAGGTGCCCTTTCCCGCCCTGCAAGATGAAGGCGGCACTTACTTAATCGAAAAACACACGATTCTCACCGCCCCTTCGATTCAAGTCTTGGATTTGACTCGACAACAGAAGTTAGCACAGAAGCAACCTAACAGCGGCAGGGCTCTAGTCTTGGGCAATCCCACGATGCCGAGTGTGTCTCTCTCTCTGGGAGAACCTAAACAGCAATTGTCTCCTCTACCTGGGGCTGAAGCGGAAGCGATCGCGATCGCCCCTCTGCTCAAAACCCAAGCCATCACAGGCGCACAAGGGACAAAAGCTGCGATCGTCCAAAAAATGCCCCAAGCATCGATTATTCACTTAGCAACGCATGGATTGCTGGATGATGTGCGTGGATTGGGAAGTGCGATCGCCCTGGCTCCTTCTGGTAGCGATGACGGCTTATTGACCGCAGAAGAGATTTTTGACATGAAACTGCAAGCAAGCTTAGTTGTTTTGAGTGCCTGCAACACTGGAGAAGGCAGGATTACCGGGGATGGGGTGATTGGTTTGTCGCGCGCTTTGATTTCGGCAGGAGTGCCGAGTGTGATTGTTTCTTTATGGGCGGTTCCCGATGCGCCAACATCGGAATTGATGCAGTCGTTTTACCAAAATTTGCAAAATAATCCCGACAAAGCACAGGCATTGCGGCAAGCAATGTTAACTACGATGAAAACTCATCCCCAGCCGCGAAATTGGGCAGCATTTACTTTAATTGGGGAGGCAGAGTAAGGACGATCGCGACAAGCAGATTACAGAGTACGATCGGGATACTAACCCTTACCGCGAAACTGGCGGCTGCAAAACTTTAGCATCCTTTGCTATTTCCGCTGACTCCAAAACCTCCTCTAAAACCGGAGAAGGAATCGGCACTTCTTCAACTACCTGATGCTTTTCCAAAGTCAAGCGAGACTGCGACGAACCAGACAATCTTTTCAACAATTTCGGTGTCGGATCGTACAGCAAATAAATAATTCGATCGCCTGCTTGCCAAATCTGGGTTGCCGACACTACTTGCAAATACCCCTGCCTTTCCAGCAGCAGCGGCGCCAACTCCCCGGCTTGAACCAAAGCTTGCAAGTGAGCAATCTGAAACTGCAATCCCTCACTTTTTAACTCAGTTTCCCCCAATTTTACTTCGCCGTCGCTTAAATATTCGTTCCAATCCTTCAGCGACAAATCGGAGACAAAAGCTTGATTGATTTTAGTCGGGTTTGCAGGCGTATTTGCTTGCGGATCTTTGGGGAATATTGCCAAAACCCTCGGCGGTGCAAACTCTTCGGCCGCTCGCTGAGCTAACACTAAGTTTACCTCGCCGTTGTTAGTCATTGCCAGAAAAGTTCCCATCGACTCCAGTCCGGCTTCTTCTAACACGCTGTGATCCAGAGCACTGCTTAAAAACACCCGCAAACCCTCTCGTTCTGCTTGTTCGCAAGCTTCGGGATTTGTGTCGATAATTGCCACCGATTCTCCGCGTTCTTGAAACAAGCGAGCAATTAATCTGCTCAAAGGATTTGACCCGACAATTGCAGCACCGGTTGCGGATTTTGAGGTGATGCCCAACAGTTGAGCGATCCGTCCGGCCGTTAGTCCCTGGACGAAAACTGTCATAATAATTGTTAGGAAAACTAAGGCTTTAATCGAGTCGCCGCCGTTGATTCCCCGCTGGGTGAGCAAAATTGCAAATAAAGATGCGATCGACGCTGAGACAATTCCCCTCGGCGCTACCCAACAAACAAATAATTTCTGCCGCCAATTCAGTCCGCTGTTCCAAGTACACAGCCAAACGTTGATCGGCCGCACTACCCACATTAAAGCTAAAACTGTAAACAAACTTCCCCAACCGAGGGCGACCACACTAGCGAGGGATAAATCGGCCGCCAGCAGCACGAACAGCATGGAAATAGCCAGGACTGTGAGTTGACCTTTAAACCTCCTCAGCAGCCTTTCTTCCGGCACAGCAGCGGCTCTGAGGACGATGCCGGATAGGACTGTTGCCATCAGTCCGGATTCGCTGCGGATTTCTTCTGCTAAGCCAAAAAATCCCCACAAACCGGCTAAAACTACTAAGTTTTTGAGGTCTTCGGAGAGAAATTGCGATCGCTTGAGAATGAATCCCAGCAGCCAACCTCCTGCAACTCCGATGACTGCGCCAACGAAGAGTCGGACGATTAAATCTCGGAACACAACCAGCAAATCAGCATTGCCGTTCAAAATAATATTCAGCACCAATACTGCCAGAATGGCCCCGACAGGATCGATTAAAACGCCTTCTGCTTCTAGCAAGGCGGCAACTTTTTTGTCAACGGATACTTGTTTGAGCAAAGGGCCGATTACTGTCGGGCCTGTGACGACTACTAGAGAAGCATACAAAAATGCGATCGGCCAGGGAAATTCCCCCAACCAGTGTGCGGCCATTCCGCCGCCAATTAGCGTAATTAAAGTGCCTACGGTAACTAAATTGCGGATGCTGCCGGAAACTTTGCCTAAGTCTCGCAATTCCAAATTCAAGCCGCCTTCAAACAGAATTAAGGCTACGCAAAGGGATACCATAACTTCCAAACCGCTGCCCAGCAGATTGGGGTGCAGCACTCCCAAGCAGTCTGGGCCGGCTAAAATGCCAAACAACAGCAAAAAGACGATCGCCGGAACTTTCAGATAAGCGGCGAGAACTTGAGCGCTGATGCCACAGAGGACGGTCATGACCATCAACTGGGTGATGTTAAAGGGGATTTCCATAGATATAATTGTTACAGGCTGCCCGCTTAGTTTTAAATGTTCGATCGCGGGTAATTGGAGTGCAGGCGCTATTTTCGGCGCAGCTTACAAACTCGGCACGGCCCTGGATTTTTCCCAATAAGATTAAAAAACCTTGATAGTCGCTATAACTTTATCAGATAATTCTCTTGGCGTCAAAGATGGCAGCTAGCTGTAGCTAAGCGAGAGATGGTCTGTTATGTTCGAGAGTATGTTAGAGAGTTCGATGGGATGCGGGCACAGAGGGAGAGGATTTGACGAATTTTGATGGGGAGTCAATCTCAAATCTCAAATAGCAAGATTTGCCAGCTTTTCCATTATAGAGCCTTTCAACCCCAGATTCATCTGTGGAGTCAATCTCCAATCAAAAAGCTCACATCTCAAATCGATCGCCCTCAGACTCATCTTTAGAGTAGATTTCCCATCTAAAATCAATCTAAAATCCCAAGATTCATCTGTAGAGTCCATCTAAAATCTAAAATCTAAAATCTATAATCTATAATCGATTGGCATTCTGCCACCTGCGAAGAAACTCCGATAGAATTGCCGGCGAAACTCGCCCTTCCAGCCAATCTAAAGCCTGGTTTTGCTGGGGTGCGGCCCGATAAAATTTGCACGCATCTATCAGCCGAATCGGAGAATTAGTGACAATAGATTGAGAGCGCCATTTTTGTGCAAACTCGGTAATAATAGCCGGAGAAAGTTGTTTTTGCAGCCAATCTAAAGCTTGGTCTTGTTCTGCTAAACCGCGATAAAATTTGCCGACATCTATCAATCGCAAATTAGTGTCTTGAGGTAAGGTAGTTGCCCGCCATTTTTGAGCAAATTCCCCTAAAACAGAGGTAGAAACTTGACTTTGCAGCCAAATTAAGGCAGTATCTTGGCTAGCCTTAGCTTGATAAGACGAGAATACCTGAGTCAGCCGCACGCCTGATATGGGAGCGGGTGTCGGAGCGGGTGTCGGAGTGGGTGTCGGCCGCGGAGTGGGAGTCGGGGTTGGAGGGGGGACAACTACTTTGGGAGATTTTCGCATCAAAGCGGCCCAGGTTTTGAGCCCTGCAATGCCATCTGCATTCAAACCTTGAGATTTCTGAAACGAGATGAGCGCCGCTGTGGTGGTGGCTCCAAATTTACCGTCCATCGCGCCTTGATAGAAACCTTTAATTCTTAATTCCTTCTGGATGTCTGCAACTTTATAACTTACGGCGCCTTCTCGGACGCTTTCATAAATATTGGTGTCTACATTGCCCGATACGCCGGAGACGCTGCCGCTGTCGCTGTACTGCCAAAAAGTCCAAGTTTTCCAGCCGCCGGGAACCCAAGGTTCCTCAGCAGTGGTATAGTGAGCAATCCACAGCGGGTAATCGGCAAACCGTGTTGTCCCCAGGTTGTCCCAGAAACCGGGGTAAGTGTAGATAATTGGCCGCATCAAGGTGGCTTTTTCGACTGCTTCTAACCAAATTGCGGCTCGATCGCACAATTGATCCACACTCAAACCGCCTGTAGTTTCGATATCCAAGACTGCGGGCAAATCCCCCGCTTCGAGTTTTACAGTTTTCAAGAACAAATCTATTTGTCCTTGAATGCTGCTTGCAGGTCGAAAAAAGTGGTAAGCACCGCGTTGAATCCCCGCCGCTTTCATGGCCGCCCAATTGCGGGCGAAACTTTGGGCAACGAACGTTGCACCCTCGGTCGATTTGACAAAACTGAAGGTAATACCATCCCTGGCAACTGCTTGCCAATTGACATTGGGCTGGTAGTCGGAAACATCTATACCGCGAATACTCATATTGCGAAGAGTTGAAAAAAGCTGGTTTGCTCTGAAGCTGCGACTCGATTAAGGGTACATTAAATTGTAATGCTAAGTCGCTAAGTGTTTTTTTTGCAGGGGAGATTGTGCAAATGAACTTCGATCGAATAGAGCCCGGCCCTGGTCAAGAGTCTGTTTGGGATTACCCACGTCCCCCTCGGCTTGAGGAATCGACCAAACACGTACAGATAATTTTTAATGGAGTGACGATCGCCGACACGCGCCGTCCTCAGCGGGTATTGGAGACCAGTCACCCTCCTGCCTACTATATCTGCCCCGATGACATCAAAATGGAATATTTGCACAAAACTTTACGAGGCTCTTGGTGCGAGTGGAAGGGACAAGCGGGTTATTACAGTGTGACGGTAGAGTCGAAAGAAGTAGTAAATGCTGCTTGGTTTTATCCCAATCCTAATCAGGTTTTTGCAGCTATTAAAGATTATGTGGCTTTTTATCCGAGCAAGATGGATGCCTGTTATGTGGACGGGGAATTAGTGCAATCTCAACCAGGGGATTTTTACGGCGGCTGGATTACCAAAGATATTGTCGGCCCGTTTAAGGGAGGGGAAGGAACTTGGGGGTGGTGAGGGAATGTTGAGTTTTGAATTTTGAGTTGAGGACAGGGGCAGACACCGCTTTGTTTTACGCAAAACCTCGTTACAGCCTCGACCTCGGTTTCAAAACCAGGTTTCTTGAGTTTGTGTACACCGTCAATCGATTTTAGATTTTAGATTTTAGATTTTAGATTGAAGCATTGACCCCAGGGATAAATTCGGGGGACTTGTTTATCGGATACAGGTTTTTTATTTCTGGACGGATGAGTACGGGGGCTTGTATCCTAGATGCTTTCGGTCAATGAGTTGAGGAATGGCGCCGAAATCGTTTTTTTTACGCCGTAAAAAGCCCCTAGTCAACAATCGAGGAAAAAATCTAGAATAATTCAATAAATCTGTAATTTAGTGAGCATGAATCAATACAATGCAGCTACGGCAAAAACTCAGGCAGCAGATTCCATTATTTAAAAATAGTGTAGTAAATAATACAACCAATGGTAAGAAATAAATAATTATATAATTTAAGAGCTGACACTAGCTTTGTTGCTGGTTTATTGTTTATTCGGATCTGCGCTGTGTCTGTTGAATTTATTGAGCCGTCTAACTCGCCAGAAAACTCACCCCAAAATTTATCTTTAGAGTCTACCCTTAAGGATCTGGCTCTATTCAATTTTCAGGTTGACTCCTCATATCTAGCCAAAGAAGTAGCTCGGTTGTTTCAATCTCACCCGCTGCTTCCGGGAGTTATCTTGACCGTAAATGGGGAATTTTTAGGGATGATATCGCGTCGGCGATTTATGGAACGCATGAGCCGCCCTTACGGAGTAGATATATTTGCTTGCAGGCCGATTATAGCCTTCTATCAAATAGCTCAAACCGATATTTTAATTTTACCAGGAGTAGCCTTAATTGTCATGGCAGCTCAGCGCTCCGTGCAGCGACCGCCGGAACTGCTTTACGAGCCGATTGTTGTGCAGTTAGAACCTCAAGTTTACCGACTTTTAGACGTGCACCAACTCTGGGTAGCTTTATCCCAAATTCACCAACAAGCTACTTGGTCTATGAGCGAACTTTATTACAATTTATCGCTCACGCAATCCGAGTTAGAAGCAGCTAATTCTCAATTAAAAGCAGCTAATTCCGAATTGTATCGCCTTGCCAACTTAGATGGCTTAACTCAGATTGCCAACCGCCACTGTTTTAACGAATACTTAGAGAAAAAATGGCAAGAATTGGGAGAAGCAGCAGCAGAACTATCTTTGATTTTATGCGATGTTGACTTTTTTAAGACATACAACGATACTTATGGACATCAGGCGGGAGATGCTTGCTTGCAGCAGGTAGCCAAAACTATTGTTGAGGCTGTACATTACTCAGCAGGCGCAGTTTCGGGGGAGACTCTGGTAGCTCGTTACGGAGGTGAAGAATTTGCGGTAATTTTACCCCGCACTTCGTCTGAAATAGCTGTTTGGATTGCAGAGCAAATTCGAGTGGGCGTAAAAGAACTAGAAATCGAACACCTTAATTCAGCGGTGTGTTCTTTCGTGACGCTGAGTTTGGGGGTAGCGAGCACGTTTCCTCAGCCCGCAACTTCCCAGGAAAACCTCCTTGCAGCGGCAGACCGTTCGCTTTATCAAGCTAAAGACAAAGGGCGCGATCGAGTAATTTTAGATGCCGATGGATTTTAGATTTTAGATGGGAGAAAGCGACCCCACGGATTTATCAGGGGCTTGTTTAATGGTTTCCATCATAGATTGTCTGGCAAGTCGCCGATCGACCTGCCAATGCTAGCCAGCAATTTCTCCAAAGCTTTCATCTGCTTGACGGTGAACGTCGGCACATTCTTCCCCAACTCCCAACGACTGATGGTTTGCGACGAAACGCCAAGCTCTCGCGCCAAATCTTCCTGGCTCATCTCCAGTTCTTCCCTGAGCTTCTTCAAATGCGACTCTTCATTTTCTGGTCGCGGAACGGGCTTTTTCGGCATAATCTCGATCGCACATTTTTTATATAAGATGCTTAAGCATCTTACTTCCTTCCTCGGAGAAGATTATCTACTTCTGATTCTTCCTGACTCTTCCTTGGCGTTTTTCGCGTCTTCGCGGTTCAATCATACTAATTTTTTCGACCCGAAAACAGTAATTAAACAACAAACAGATCGTGCAACGGTAAGGCGCATAGCTGGAAAGGCGCGATCGCTCCTATTCTCATTTGAAATATTATCGGGCGATCGTCCCGTGCCTACAAAGACTCGCACCAAGCACGCTCCGCCGTCCAGTGTCTGTCCGAAGATTCATAAATCCTCAACCCATCCAACCCGGCATTTTGGATCATCTCCTCAACTTCATCCAGCGTAAATGCTGCTTGCAACGAATCGCTGAATAACTGTTTCTGATGCGAGTTGCAATCTCCCGCATACATCTCGACTAAATGAGTCCTCATTGCCTCATCCATAGGCCGCAGCAAATCCCGCAAAAAAATTGCTCCGTTCGGTTTTAAGACTCGCTTGACTTCGCGCAAAAATGGCAGCGGATCTGGCAAATGGTGGATAATGCTGTTGGAAATCACCATGTCAAAATAATTGTCAGGGTAAGGCATTGCCTTAGCATCAATTAATTCGAGACTGATTTGCGATCGCACGCCCGCCTTTTCCACATTTTGGGCCCCGACTTTCAGCATATTTGGCGACAAATCAATGCAAGTCAATTTCCATGCTGGCCGGAGTTGACAAAGGGCGATCGGAATTCTCGCCGTACCCGTCCCCGCATCCAAAACGTTTCCAAAAACCGGCCCCAATGCCGCAGCACTCTGAGCAAAAGCAGCATTAACCTCAGTAAAGTCCATCGAATCGTATTCGATCGCCTCTTCCAAGGAATCCATCACTTCGGGTTCCAAAACTCGCTGCATAAAATTTATCTCGTTCTCTGAAATTTCCATATAGGGATTGAGTTTCGCCTGCAAAAGCTCGACTAACTCCGGTTCCATATATTCGTAATTGTCCGGGATTTGCAGGCAAATAACTTTCTTGCCTTCGAGACTTTCGGGAAATTTGCTGCGAAGGCGATCGCCATGCTTCTTCTCCATCACAAATATCACATCCGCCCAACCGACAAGACCCTCAGTTACTCTAATTCTTGCACCTTTTTCAGTTCCAGCCGATCGTACGCTGTAGCCACTAACCTTCTCGCATATCTTCTGGGCAGTCAAACTTCTCCACTTATTCTGACTGCACACAAACAATATCTTGGTTTTCTCCACAAGTTTAAAAAGCAAAATTCGATCTTATCTGCGTTAATCCGCGTTAATCTGCCCCCATCTGCGGTTAAAATTTTTAATCCAATTTCCCCCCGATCGCACCTTACATACCACAAATACTGTACTTTGTCAAATTTGACCAAATCTCCGTTACAATTCTTAAACCATAAATTGCGGATTTTGCATAAAAAATTGTACTTCTTACATTTGCAGAGTTCGTTAATTTTACGATTTTAAAAGCTTGCAGCGGCAAAAACTTAAATTAGTCATAATCCCCCTGGGTTGTGAAAATCGTACCACAAGCCTCAAAGCAAGTAAATAGGTAAAATAATTGAGAATGAAGTCAATAATTTGAGTCGTATTTAGATTTTCTTAAGATTTGAGGGGTCAAAATAGATCGAACATTTAAAACTAAATCGACTTTTAGATTGTTTTTGCTTATTAAAGTAGCTGGAATTGTCCCGAAGACCGATCGACCCTCAAAAATAGATAGAGATGCTCGATCGCCCAATGGCATCCAACCAAACTCGATCGAACTCTGCTAGAATTAGTAAAACGAAGTCGTTATGAGTTTAAGTAAATAGCTATGACCAACGAAACCGTAGAAAACCTAGTAATTATCGGCTCAGGGCCGGCAGGCTACACCGCAGCCATCTACGCCGGGAGGGCAAACCTGAAACCCGTAGTCTTTGAAGGCTACCAAGCCGGAGGCGTCCCCGGCGGTCAATTGATGACCACCACAGAAGTAGAAAACTTCCCCGGCTTTCCCGAAGGCATCACCGGGCCGGAACTCATGGATCGGATGAAAGCTCAAGCAGTGCGCTGGGGTGCCGAATTATACACAGAAGATGTAATTTCGGTGGATTTGAGCCAGCGTCCGTTTACAGTGCGATCGGAAGACAGAGAAATTAAAACCCACACGATAGTAATCGCTACAGGCGCGACGGCGAAAAGGCTGGGGCTGCCTAGCGAACACGTATTTTGGAGTCACGGCATTTCTGCCTGTGCCATTTGCGACGGCGCTACCCCAATTTTTAAAGGAGTAGATTTAGCTGTCATCGGCGCGGGTGACACCGCAGCGGAAGAATCTATTTATTTGACAAAATACGGCTCTCACGTACATATGCTGGTGCGGCGCGATCAAATGCGCGCCAGCAAAGCCATGCAAGACCGAGTGCTGAGCAATCCCAAAATTACCGTGCACTGGAACACCGAAGCACTGGATATTTTGGGAGAGCCCGGCGGCAAAATGGACGGGGTGAGACTTAGAAATATCGTGACAGGCGCTGAGAGCGATTTGCTGGTGAAAGGATTGTTTTACGCGATCGGTCACACTCCCAACACTCAACTGTTCCAAGGTCAGCTAGAACTCGACGAAGTAGGCTATATCGTTACCAAACACGGTTCGGTAGAAACCAGCGTTGAGGGAGTTTACGCCGTCGGCGACGTGCAAGACCACGAGTTTCGCCAAGCCATCACCGCCGCCGGTAGCGGTTGTATGGGGGCGATGCTGGCAGAAAGGTGGCTGTCGTCCAATGGTTTAGCTCAGGAATTCCGCCAAACCGAGGAATCCGAGCAACCCGTCGCAGCGCCGGAAGCTCAAAAAGTACGCAAAACCAGCGCGAACTTTGATATCCAAGACACGCGCCACGAAGGAGGTTATGCTTTGCGGAAGTTGTTCCACGATAGCGATCGACTGATTGTGGTCAAATATGCCTCTCCAAGTTGTGGGCCTTGCCACAGTCTCAAGCCGATTTTGAGCAAAGTAGTAGATGAGTTCGAGGGCAAAATCCACTACGTGGAAATTGACATCGAAGAAGATCCAGAAATTGCTGAAAATGCTGGCGTGATTGGTACGCCGACGATTCAGTATTTCAAAGACAAAGATTTGGTAGCTGAGCTCAAAGGAGTTAAGCCGAAAAGCCAGTACCGCGAGTTAATTGCCAGTAATTTGTAGGAATTTGATCGATTTTAGATTTGAGTGTGCCAAGAGAGATTTAACCTAAACTCAACTTGCGTCGCACCTGCCAAAAACCCGGTTTCTCCCCTGCACGGGACTTGCGCGCAGGGGAGAAACCGATTTTTTTTTAGCCGCATCCCCCGAAAAAACCCGGTTTGTCGCGAGTGTTTGGCGAATGAGAAAGAGGATTTTTGACCAGGAATTTCAAAGGTGGTACCCGCCACGTGATTTATCCGTGGAATCAATCCCAAATCGAAAATCGAAAATCAGAAGAGCCCCCGCATTTATCCGTGGGGTCGCCTCTAAAATCTAAAATCTAAAATCTAAAATCGATTGACTGTTCCGGGTTTTTGCGCCTGAGTGCTACTAAAATCGAAAAGTCTTATATAGGTCGATCGTCATTATGGCTCAAAGCCGCCTCCGACTGCCGCGATTTCTCAACAGTGCCTCACCGTCAAGCCTGTCAATGAAAATGATGTGGGCAGGTTTGACAATAACTGCCGTGTTTATATTGGTAGCCACCTTGTCTCCAGCTATGCAAGCTTGGGGATGGCTGCAAAATCCTACCGAGGCTTTGAGTAACCCCATCCACGAACCGCCGTCGGCGAATTATTGGTTTGGTACTAGCCGCAGTGGCTACGATGTGTTTTCCCGCACGCTGTTTGCTTCTCGGGCTGCTTGGCAAGTGGTAATTTTAGCCACTGCTTTGAGTTTGTTTATCGGTGTGCCGCTGGGTTTGGTTAGCGGTTATTTGGGCGGTAAGCTCGATCGAGTGTTGTTATTTTTAATGGATACAATTTATACTTTGCCGGGGCTGCTACTTTCTTTGACGCTAGCGTTTGTAGTGGGAAAAGGAGTTTTGAATGCTGCGATCGCCCTGAGCATTTCCTACATCCCTCAATACTACCGCGTCGTCAGGAATCACACCGTCAGCGTCAAAACCGAATTGTTTGTCGAAGCCGCGCGAGCAATGGGTGCTGACACTTGGACAGTGCTTTCGCGCTACCTGTTTCTGAATGTGATTCAGAGCGTACCGGTGCTGTTTGCGCTCAACGCGGCCGATGCAATTTTAACATTAGGAGGTTTGGGATTTCTCGGATTAGGACTTCCCGAAGCAACTCCCGAATGGGGACACGACTTGCGTTTAGCTTTAGATGCGCTACCTACGGGCATTTGGTGGACGGCTTTGTTTCCCGGTTTGGCAATGACTTTAATGGTGGTGGGACTGTCTTTGGTGGGGGAAGGATTAAACGAGTTTGTTAACCCTCGCCTGCGGAATCAGCAGTAATCGGTCTCGCGGTTAAATTAAGTTCGCAGTCAGGACTTTAGTGCTTATTCAGCAATATAAAAAAAACTGAAGCCCTGACTACAAACACGCGCTATAAAGAGATGGTAATATTGACCCGATTAATTACTAAATCTTTCTCTCAATAAGTTTAATTCTTTCTAGTAAACCTTCGTTGGGTTGTCAATATAGACACGGAGCGGAAATTTTTCTTGATAGCTTCATCCCCTAACGGTCAAGCCACATAACTTAAACCTGAGTAGAGGATAAAGTGCGACTCTGTGCTTTCTGATGACACGCTGTAAATAATAACAAAATTTTGAGCATCGCACCAGCGTCCTACCGCTCCACATCTTTAAGCGCATCCTGCTGTTTAGGCATTCTCTCACAATAGCAAGCACATCGCTAACTGGGTAAATTTTTCTTCCCTGGCGGAGTTATTATCTGCAGGTAGTTGCAGCAACGTCCGCTGGGGATTTTTTTGCGTCTGCTTGAAATTCTCAAGACAATTCGGGAATGCTTTCTAAATTTAATTAAAGGGATTTATGGAATCTTCACACTGTCACGATATATTTAAAGGAATCGTGAAGTTATACTTCCGGGAGATGTCGAATTGTATGGTTTGTGAGAGTGTGCGATCGCGCAAGTGCGAACCGAAAGCCAAAAAAATTTAGAGAAGTTCGCAGCCCAGAGTTGCGTGGCGGGTTAACTCTCAGTAGAATTTATCCGGGTGGTTTTTGCCACTGACGCGACAAACTCGTGTCGAACTGCTTAAATAAGAATGTGACGTTAAGAACTTAATGTGATTTAACGTGAAAATTAAACCCAATTTCTGAGATTTGAGCTAACTTAACAATTAAAGCCCCTGTTGCACTACTCAACCCGCAACGCTTCATTTGGGGTCAGAGTCGGTCTCTAATCCAGAGTTGCCGACTTAAAACTAAAGCTACGAGCTTTATTCAATCGCAGATTGCGTATGATTCAATTCAGGGAAACAGGGTAATGATGGGTGTATCTACACGGATGGTATTGGTTCCAATTTGGGCAACTCAAAAATTGTCTGCTAACTGTCTGGCCAACTACGCCGCAGCCGTTCACCCAGATATACGCAGAAAACAGCGCCGTTCGATCGTGCCAAAGTTTTTGCGGGCCGTTCTCAGGATTTAGCAGAGCCGGACATGAGTTAGTATTGTCAAGCTAAGCTGACAGAGTTTTCCTAGTTCTTGACAAACAATGGAAAACAACTTCCATTTTTTGTGAGAAAGGCTACAATCGGAAAGGTCTTGGCAAGATCCGATTCTCCCCGTTTGGTGCTTCAACCCTCTGCTGTTGCATTTGAGGCAGCAGACTGACATCCAAGGTGGCGAAAATTTGCCGTGCAACTGTCATGTCTGACAACCAGAGTGAAAGCAAGGCGAATCAAAAGTTCGACACCTCCAATACAAAAGTTAGAGGGTTCCGTGCAGGAAAACTTGTACGGGTAAAAGCTCGAAGTACCGAGTAAAAAAGCCAGTATTTTTGGAAGTGCGATCGATCGCACTTCATGGTTTGCTTCTCTGGGCAAGGTATCGCAGATGATGTGGTAACTCGCTCCGAAAGAAAAAGCCGCTAGCTCAATTTAAGGTCGCGATGTTAAAATCGGCGATCAATTGAATCCGCTGCCTGCTTCAAACCCGAACTAGAACTTTGACTCATAAAACAGGTGCAGTTTCAGTAACAGATTCAGCTAGCAGACCGAAAATCCCACTATTTTTTCCTGCGGGAATGTCAATACTGGCTAACTTGTCTAAACTACAAACAGACACTATTCCACTGTTATTTATTCTTTAATTCAGGAGCATGAGGAAGACGGCATGATCCAGGCTAACACCGTACTCGCAACCACAATTACACCGGAAATGGAAACACTCGAGTTGCTTCGGGGCGCCGAAAGCGTTCTACCTGAGAGCGAGTTAGAGCTCTTTATCGACGAAGAAGACGATCGAGAAGAATTCTTAGACTCTCAATCTGAGGACGACACTAAATCTGGCAAAGGCGCCAAAGCCCGCCGTCGGGCACAGGCAAAGAAAAAGCATTATACTGAAGACTCTATTCGTCTTTACCTGCAAGAAATCGGTCGGATTCGACTGCTGCGAGCTGACGAAGAGATTGAACTAGCGCGCAAGATTGCAGATTTGCTGGAATTAGAGCGAGTTCGAGAACAACTGCTCGAAGAGTATAACCGCGAACCCAAAGACAGCGAATGGGCTAATGCTGTAGATATGGCACTTCCTGCATTCCGTCACCGACTCCACGTCGGCCGTCGGGCAAAGGAAAAAATGGTGCAATCAAACCTGCGTTTGGTTGTATCGATCGCCAAAAAATACATGAATCGCGGTTTGTCTTTCCAAGATTTGATTCAGGAAGGCTCTTTGGGTCTGATCCGGGCCGCTGAAAAATTCGATCACGAAAAAGGCTACAAGTTTTCTACCTACGCAACTTGGTGGATACGTCAAGCCATCACCAGGGCAATCGCCGACCAATCCCGCACTATCCGCCTACCGGTTCACCTTTACGAAACCATCTCGCGGATCAAGAAAACTACCAAACTCCTGTCTCAGGAAATGGGTCGCAAGCCTACGGAAGAAGAAATTGCTACCCGCATGGAGATGACGATCGAGAAGTTGCGCTTCATTGCTAAGTCCGCACAGTTGCCCATCTCTCTAGAAACTCCGATCGGCAAAGAGGAAGATTCGCGTCTGGGAGACTTTATTGAATCAGACGGGGAAACACCAGAAGATCAAGTCTCGAAAAACTTGCTCAGGGAAGACTTAGAAAGCGTTTTGGATACTCTCAGCCCCCGAGAACGGGATGTACTGCGGCTGCGTTACGGCTTAGATGACGGACGGATGAAGACCTTGGAGGAAATTGGTCAAATCTTTAACGTCACCCGTGAGCGGATTCGCCAAATCGAGGCTAAAGCTCTGCGGAAGTTGCGCCATCCCAACCGGAACAGCATCTTGAAAGAATATATCCGCTAGAGTAATTTGCTAGCATCACCCGAAAGAGTGATAATCACTCTTTTGGGGGGGGGAACCCCCCGACCCGGTTTGAGCTATAGCTGTTAAATTTTGTGCTGCTAACTGCAGGGAGCAATTGGCTATTTGTGGCCCAAATCGCGCTGTCAAAATTTTGGGAGTCCGTAACGGAACTCCCAAGCTTTGCATTGGCACAAAAATCTTAACTAGAAAATTACATCACGCCCCAAAAGTGAAGCAGACCTTGACCGGAAACCAATTCGATGATGACAGCGGCAGAAAAGCCAATCATAGCAAAACGACCGTTCCAATTTTCGGCTCCTTCGCTGAAGCCCCAGTTCCAAGCGTTGCGTTTTTGTTCTTGCATAGTGCGAACTCCTTTCGTTAACTTGTGTAAGGCTTATGTAAATAAATATAACATTCCTTGATAAAAATGCAAGGTTGTGATTAGTGATATCGGTCACAACGGTCGATCGACCTTGAGGATTTTGCCTAACGAGGAAAAATAGCCAACTCGGTATCAGGGTCAAACAAGTGAATCTTGTCATGGGCGATGGCCAACCAAAGCTCCTCGCCAACTCGGATCGATCGCTCAGGAGGAACCCGCACTTGCATCCGCACCGCCGGAGCATCCGTCAAACAAACTCCCAAATAAGTTTCGTGTCCCAAAGCCTCTACAATTTCCACTTGTACCGAAATATTTTTGGTAGCCGGAGGGTTAATGCTCAGATGTTCCGGCCGAATGCCCAAAATTAGCCCTCGCCCGTCATATTGTTGTAGACTTTTTGCCCAAATATCGGGTAAAGTAAAGCGAAATTGCGGATGAGAAATCAACAACGGGGCACTAAATTCCACCAGCAAGAAATTCATCGGCGGAGAACCGATAAACTCAGCAACAAACAGATTAGCCGGCTTGTTGTAAAGCTCTAGAGGTTGAGCTACTTGCTGAATCTGGCCGACCTTCATAATAGCAATCCGATCGCCCATAGTCATCGCCTCAGTTTGGTCGTGAGTTACATAAATAGTTGTAGTTCCCAACTGTCGCTGCAACTGCACAATTTGCGATCTCGTTTGGGCCCTCAATTTCGCATCCAGATTCGATAACGGTTCGTCCATCAAAAAAACTTCAGGATTTCGAGCCATCGCCCTACCCAAAGCTACCCGCTGCTTTTGCCCTCCCGAAAGTTGTTTCGGCAAGCGATTTAAAAGAGATTCTATTTGCAATAATTCAGCTACCTCTCGCACTCGTTTTCCTACAGCCTTTTCCCGTTCCGACAAATAGCGCAAACCCGGAGGCAACTTGCGAGTCGCTCCTACTAAAAAATCCTCCCATAAAGTATATATTCGCTCGTTGTTTAAAGTATTAGAAGCTAAATAATTAACAACCTCTTTTACCTGATTTATGATTCTTTCTGCCTTCTCCCTGCTTCTTTTTTCTTGGTCTTTCTCTTCTCCAAAATCCCCGCTAACTTCTAGCTGCTCCCTTCTAGCTTTTCCCTTTTCCCGTGTCTCTTTTACCTTCTTCTTTCTATCCGTTACATCCGTTACATAATCCGTTGCCGAACTTCTTTCGTCTTTCTCCCTTTCCGAGCGGCGCAATCCAAAGGCGAGATTATCGTAAACTGTTAAGTGAGGATAGAGAGCATAATTTTGAAATACCATCGCGATATTTCGGTCTTTAGGAGGCAAATCGTTAAGGAGCCGATCGCCAACCCAAATATTGCCCGCAGTCAGAACTTCCAAACCAGCGATCGATCGCAGCAAAGTGCTTTTTCCGCAGCCCGAAGGCCCCACCAGCACCATGAATTCCCCGTCTTCGACAGTCAGGTTAATGCGTCGCAAAACGCTGTTAGACGAAGACTGATCGGCCACAGGCGAGACACTTTCTGCGACGCTGTTTGCTTCTTTTTCCTGTTCTCCTTGGCGGAGCGGAAAACTTTTGTAGATATTTTCTAATACAACTTGCGCCATTAAACAATTTTAGATTTTAGATTTTAGATTTTAGATTGGGCATTGGGCATTGGGCATTGGGCATTGGGCATTGGTAATTGAGATATTCAAGGAAGGAGGAAGTTCGGGAACGAGCAGTGTACAGGATTTAAATGATTTAACGGATGGATGTTGAAGTCAGAAGTCAGAGGTCACAAATCAGATTAATGCCCCATGCCCCATGCCCCATGCCCCATGCCCCATGCCCCATGCCCCATGCCCCATGCCCCATGACTATTGACTGCTGATAACTTTGATGATTCTTTCACCTGGATTGAGGTCAAAAACCCGATCGCCCGCAGCATCTTTCCCCCAAAAAGCTATAGCATCAATAGTCGATCGCAGCAGGCGGCCAGAATTAGTAAAAAGTTTGACATCCGTACCCGGAACAGCCTGCAGCAAGCCAACTAAAGCATCTTTAGGCTCTGAGAAACGAAAAGCTTGAGTGCCAATTTCGCCCCGGTTAGTAAGTCTGACAGAACCTGCAGGCATTCGTTTTGCCCAACCCAACTCGGAAAATAGCACCAGACTGTCGTTCGCGTCGAGAGTGATGCAACCCACCAACTCTTCCTGCTTCCGCAACCTGGTTACTTGAGATCCCTGGGCCGCACGGCCCATTGGCGGCAGTTGTTCATCATCAATCTCAAACCGAAGGACTCGGCCTCCTGAAGTTGCGATCGCCACTTGCTCGCCGACTTTAGCCAGACTCGCACAGCGCAGCCGATCGTCCTCCTTGAGTTTAACAACAGTAACGCCACGATTAGTCAAATCAGCAAACTCCTGCATCGGCAAGCGCTTAATTTTCCCTTGCTGAGTCAGAGTTACTAAATCTGCCGCTTCCGAATTTTCCGGCAAAATAAAGTGTGCAACTGTGATTTCCGACAAAGCGCGACCGGCACTTTCTTTAGTAGCACTCGGCGACAACAAACTAACGATCGGCGTTCCCCGGTCTTTGGCGCTACTACTAGGAATATCGGCCACTTTCAGGGGGTAAGCTTTGCCGTTAGGAGTTAAGATGACCAAAGTGCGATCGGTTTTCGTCAGATTTGCCGTCACAATAAAATCTTCATTTTTTTCTAAAGCTGAAACCGATTTTTCGCGACTTTTCGAGCGTGGTTTTTCCCCAGGCGGCAAGCGCCGCACGTACTGCTTGTGCGAAAATTCAACTATAGTTTCCTCTGCCTCTAGAACGGGCAATAAGTTCGGCTGAATCGTTGCCGGCGACAACTGCTTCACCCCAGAATTTTTCTTGCCAGAAAATTGTGATTCGGCGTTTGCTGCGCGTGCAGTTCCATTGGCGAATTTAGTGCGGCGGGGGTCAGCGTACTTGCGTTTGAGCGATCGAAATTCCTTCTTTAAAGCCTTCAAAAGTTCGCGTCGGTCGCTCAACAACCGCTGCAATTCTTGAATATTAGCCATCAACTCATCAAACTCAGACTGCAAATTTTGCCTTTCCAAACCAGTCAGCCTACGCATAGGCATTGCCAAAATCGCATCAGCTTGACTTTCGCTCAAATTGAGGCGAACTTGTAAAGTTTGCTTAGCAGTAGAGCCGTCAGGAGAATTTCTGAGAATGTCGATCGCTGTATCGAGATTTGTCAAAGCCAACATTAAGCCTTGGACAATGTGACATCGGCGTTCTGCAGCCTGCAACTCGTAATTGTAGCGGCGGGTAAGAGTCACTTCCCGGAAATCCAGAAATTCCTGCAACAATTGTCTCAGTGTCAACTGTCGCGGTTGACCGTTGACAATTGCCAGCAAAATCGCGCCAAAATTTGTTTGTAGGTCAGTTTGTTGGTAAAGACGAGCCAGAACCGCTTCAGGGGTAAATTCCCGCTTGAGTTCAATCACCACTCGAATGCCTTCGCGATCGCTCTCGTCACGCAAATCAGAAATACCGTCGAGGCGGCCAGCATTAACCAACTCCGCCACCTTTTCAATCCAAGCCGCCTTATTTACCTGAAACGGAAACTCCGTCACCACGATCGCCGTTTTAGTACGCACCTTGCGATTACCTGGCACCTCTTCCACCCCGGCCACACCCCTGACCGCAATGCTGCCTCGACCCTTAGTGTAGGCGTCAACAATGCCCTCTGTAGCGACGATTTCCCCTCCGGTTGGAAAATCCGGGCCCGGAATCAGTTCTATCAACTTCTCGTCCGATAGCTCCGGGTTTTCAATCAAAGCAATTAAACCGTCTACCACCTCCCCCAAATTGTGCGGCGGGATATTAGTTGCCATCCCCACAGCAATGCCGGTACAGCCGTTGAGTAACAGAAACGGCAACTGAGCAGGCAGTGCCGTCGGTTCCTGCTGCGAATTGTCAAAGTTACCAGTAAAATCAACAGTTGCGTCGCCGACTTGGGTTAGCATAGCTTCGTGGGCGATCGGTGCCAGCCTCGTTTCCGTATAGCGCATAGCAGCCGCCGGATCATTGTCCACCGAACCGAAATTGCCGTGACCCGCCAGTAAAGGATAGCGGCTCGAAAACTCCTGAACCATGCGTACCAGAGCGTCGTAAACCGATTGGTCGCCGTGGGGGTGATATTTTCCCAAAACATCTCCAACTACCCGGGCGCACTTACGGTAAGGTCGGTCTGGCGTCAGACCTAGTTCGTGCATCGCATATAAAATTCGACGGTGAACAGGTTTTAAACCGTCGCGGACATCAGGCAAAGCTCGCCCGACGATCACACTCATGGCATATTCGAGGTACGATTGCTGCATCTCGGCGTGCAGAGGCGTAGAAATTACTTGCCCGGAAAGTAGGTTGAGTTGTTTAGCCATGAGTCCTTGTGTCCGTTAATTCCTGAGTGAAAACAGCCTCTGTCAATAATGCCGAGGTTCCCTGTCTCGATTGAAAAGCCTTTGCCGCAGGCGAACCTAAAGTTCGACCCAACCGCCCAGTTGAAGAATAAAAATAAACTTAACTTGTGAAAGCAGAATCAGAGTCCCGAAGACGGGCAACACTTGCCTCTTACTCTCCACTCTTACCCTAACCTCTATGTTGCCTTCATTTGTGCCTACCTGTCTATTTACCTTCTGCCGTGAGAAGGTTGATTCACAGCAGAACACGGAATGCCCGAAACTCCGAACCTAGTGAGGCTTTAGCTTTTCCTAGGAAAGCGTCACGAGGGACTTGAGTCCCCGTCAATCCATGATAGAATTTAATTGCAATTAGGAATAACCATCTACACGAAGAAATATTATATTCAGGAGAAACCCCAGATTGATCTCCTCTCGGTACAGCCGTAGCGTGGATCAAGCAGCAATTGTAGACGATCGAGCTTACCGTATTTTGGCAAGCGTGATGGACTCCGAAACTATTAAAAAAGAAAAGTAAGCGGAATTGGAATACCTCTGGTACTGGTACTTGTTCTGATCGTGTAGAGGCGACTGGACTATGAGTGAAGTCCAAGTTTTGGGCTTATTCAACCATAGAGCGTGGCCCTGACTCGCTGAGAGTGTCAAAAATGCCGATATTGATGAATTGCATCAGTTAAAAGCTCTCCTGGCGATATCTCCTAGTCTGACATCCCCTTGATGAACGCAAGCGTCGATATTTTCAGCCGTTTTGAGGGGTTAAAACTGAGTATTAGGAATCTCCAACAATCCCCGCTATATTCGCTACTTCAAAGGCTGTGGCGACGGGAGTATGTGAATAAACATGGCTTGATTCTAATGAGAAGGAAGGAAAATAATTATCACACATTCCCGAATCTAATACCAGTTCAAAAAATAATGCAACTGTAGGCCCGTGTTCCAAACGGATATCCAGTCAATCAGTTCCCATCTAAAATCTAAAATCTAAAATCTAAAATCTAAAATCTAAAATCTAAAATGGTAGAAGCCGAAGGCTTGACCGAAACAGAGGGTACTATAAGTCCAGGACGCACGGGTAGTCAGAAACCGGGTTTTTTCATAGCAAGAGTTCGTTATAGCCCGCCGAAACGATCAAAAACCCGGTTTCGAGGCGTCGTCCATCCGTCCTGGATTGTACTAGAAACCTGCTACCTGAGAATCAGGAGACTCTCACCAGTTCCAGGTCTAGTTATAAAAAAGAACTAAACTGTCTGTGTGTAGTAGTCTAAATGATGGTACTGGATGCTTCTAAGCATCTGTAAACCCTCTCACAGCTAGTGGCTCAAGGATATACATACGGGTTTTGCAGGGTTCCCGGCTGATGGCGCTAAAAACTCTGCATTTTTGACGGGGATGTAGTCCCTGTGCCGTGTTCCTCTTTGGACTAAAGTCACAAAGTTTCTATACTTCCCATATTTATTTATGAAAACCGTTCTGATTGTAGAGGACGATTTGGTTAATGCTCGGGTTTTTTCCAAAATTCTGACTAAGCGGGGGGGCTTAGCCGTGAAGCACACGGAAAATGTTGAAGAGGTGATGCAGATTGCTGCCAACGGCGAAGCTGATTTGATTTTAATGGATGTGTCTCTTTCGCGCAGCGTGTACCAGGGCAAATCTGTTGACGGCATTAAGATTACTCAACTGCTCAAAGCTGACCCGCAAACGGCCTCGCTGCCGATTATTTTGGTGACTGCTCACGCGATGGCTGGTGATAAAGAAACATTTCTGGATCAAAGCGGTGCCGACGGTTACATCTCTAAACCTGTGGTAGACCATCAAGAGTTTGTTAATCAAATCAAGGCTTTGCTGCCTGATTGAGTGAACCATATATGCAGAAGGAATAAGAAGGAAGAAGGAAAAAGGAAGAAGGAAGAAAGAATTGTTTGTTGGAACCACCAAACAATTAAAACTCTTGAATTACAAAGTTTTCTTGAATTCTGACTCTTCCTTCTTCCTTTGGATGTCCCCTCGCACAATGTTATGAGTTCTGACTTTTAATTAGGGCTTGCTGAATAAGTTAAGAAAACTCGCTATCGCAATTAATGGGTGATTCCAGCTCGGCGAAACATAATTTTTTGTTGACTATAACTTGCCCAGTTATAGCTTTTAGTAATAATTAACCCGTAAACAGGTGTGATTTTTGGTTTTTGACATAAAAACACACAAAAAAACCCGTCTTAACCAGGTAGAAAGGTTCATTACTAAAAAAGTAATAGCAATAGCTGTTTGAGAAGTATTATCAAGTTTGGCCCTCACGCGATTCAAGCTGAATCTTCGTTTACCTTGTCCGAACTTGCCCTCAATAGAGTTACGAATTCTCTCATCTTCCCAGGCTTGTTTCTTTGTTTCCTTACTCACAATTGCTGGTGGTCTTCCTAACGGAGGCCCACTAATTCTAATTCCTCTTTCTTTACACCAAGCTCGGTTTTCCCTTGTTCGATAAATGCGATCAGCATGGACTGATTCTGGATAGTATCCTGTGTAACTTTTAAATGCTTCTAAAGAGTGCTTTTAAGTCTCCTGATTCGTTAAAATTATCCCAGCTTATTCGCTCTAAAAACACATACCCCTCAAAGCAACTCGCGCTCCTGTTTAGCTCCCAACTCTACTGGTTTTCCTGCTTTACCTCTAATAATGGGACGGATGTGGGGTTGGCTTAAACTTACTATTCTGTCCTCTATGCTCTGTTTCTTATTTTCAAATAACCAGAGTTGTTGCCGATATACTTCTGTGAGGACTAGCAAGGTCTTATACTGCTTTTGGCTCAGACTTTGTAGGGTGGCACCTGACTCGATTAGTTGTTCAATATGAGCGAGGTTTCTTTTGATATATTGCAGTTATTTTTTAATTGCTTGGATTTTTTTGTTTCGTTTAGGTCGTCGTTGTTTGGCTACTGCTAAATAGTTTTTTCTGGCAATATTACGGTAGGTTCTGGGTTTTTTATGAATTTTTACTTTGAGAGAATTATAGAGAATGTCGATGGTTTTTTCGGTGTGAACTCTGGCTCGGTTTAATAGTCCTAAGTCCGCCGGATAGCTAATATCCGCTGGAGCACAGGTCGCATCTACGATTAATTTTCCTTGATTGGGTGATTCATTTTTTGCGTCCGAATCCTTTTTTTTTTCGGGTTGGACTGGGATGGTTTCGCGCATTTTTTCCACCAGGCGTTGGTTCACTTTATTAATTAGATTCGCACTAATTCGTTGCCGAAAGTGAACTAATAGCGACGGGTCAAATGGGAACTCGTTGCTGTAGAGTGATTGACCGATAAAGTATTGTAGATACGGGTTTTCACGGATTTGTTCTACTGTTTCTCGCTGAGCTAATTCCCAGTTTTTCTTTGATGATTAATGCCCCCAATGCCATCCGAAATGATTTGGCCCTTAAGCCCATTTCGGTCTGGAAATTTTCAGCATATTCTGCTTCAAATTCATCCCACGGGATAAGGTCGGCCATCTTTACCCAACGGTTATCTCCTGACAACCTTCCTTCAAAGGGTAGTTTAAAGTCGGATGGGGGGCTTGGGGCAAGCTCAGCTTTTCTGTACACGATCGCAGGTGGTGATGCACGGGTTTTGAGTCATTATACCTGTTTTTCTTGTACCCTTCCACCTTTTTAGGGTAACACAACTCATACAGTGTTTACTTTTGCAACTGCTTCAGCAAACCCTAATTAGTGAGGAAAAACTAGAAACCTGCTACCTGAGAATCAGGAGACTCTCGCCAGTGTCAGGTCTAGTTATAAAAAACAACTAAACTGTCTGTGTGTAGTAGTCTAAATGATGATGGTACTGGATGCTTCTAGGCATCTGTACACCCTCTCAGACCTAGTGGCTCAAGTATATACATACGGGTTTTGCAGGGTTCCCGGTTAATGGCGCTAAAAACTCTGCATTTTTGACGGGGAATGTAATCCCCGTGCCGTGTTCCTCTTTGGACTAAAGTCACAAAGTTTCTATACTTCCCATATTTATTTATGAAAACCATTCTGATTGTAGAAAACGATTTGGGTCTTCCTCCGATTTTATCCAGAAAGCTGACTCAGCGGGAGGGCATAGCGGTGAAGCACACGGACAATGTTGAAGAGGTGATGCAGATTGCTGCCAACGGCGAAGCTGATTTGATTTTAATAGATGTGTCACTTTTGGACAGGGTGTACCAGGGCAACTATGTTGGCGGCATTGAGATTATTCGACTCCTTAAAGCTGACCCGCAAACGGCCTCGCTGCCGATTATTGTGGTGGCTCCCGGCTGGGTCGGTGATAAAGAAAGATTGCTGGCTCAAAGCGGTGCCGACGGTTACCTGTCTAAACCTCTGAACTATCAAGAGGTTGTCAATCAGATCAAGGCTTTGCTGCCTGATTGAGTGAACCATACATGAAGAAGGAATAAGAAGGAAGAAGGAAAAAGGAAGAAGGAAGAAAGAATTGTTTGTTTGAACCAACAAACAATTAAAACTCTAGAATTACAAAGTTTTCTTGAACTCTGAATCTTCCTTCTTCCTTCTTCCTTTCGATGTCCGCTCGCACAATGCTATGAGTTCGGACTTGTAATTTCTGAGGAAAAATTTGAGATTTTTCAACTCATGAAATCGAAGTGTGCGTTGCGGCGAGGAACCAAATTATCCTCAGCGATCGCAACGCTGTTCACTCATTCATGCAATCTCAAAACTATGATTAGTCTTCGTCCTCATCGAAGTCAAAACCGATATCATCATCATCGTCAACATCAGGTCCCAAGGCATCATCCTCAGTCTCAGCGACAAACTCGTCCTCATCAACCTCAACTTCCTCAAAATCCTCATCAGGCTCAAGATCAGACGCGCGCCCGATCTCAAAACCGCTCTCGATCGTATAAGCACGGCGCGCAGTGCGATCATCCAAAACCACATCCTCCTGTAAATCGTGGATGTCGTCATCAAACACAGCACCATCAAAACCCGCATCCTGGACCCCAGCATCCTCATAGGCATTGAACCCAGTACCCGCAGGAATCAGGCGGCCGATAATCACATTTTCCTTCAGCCCCCGCAGCCAGTCAGACTTACCTTCGATCGCAGCCTCAGTCAACACCCGCGTAGTCTCCTGGAACGAAGCAGCGGAAATAAAGCTATCAGTATTCAGCGAAGCCTTAGTAATCCCCAGCAACACCGGAGTATAATCCGCCGGCGCTCCACCAGTAATTGACATCGCCTCATTCACCTGCTCAACCTGCCGCAATTCTACCAACTCGCCGGGGAGCATAGTAGTATCGCCGCCATCTTCCATCCTGACTTTGTTGGTCATCTGGCGGACAATCACCTCGATGTGCTTATCAGAAATATCCACGCCCTGAGACTGATAAACCGACTGCACCTCATTCACCAAAAACGTCTGCACCTGTTGGAAACTCTCCAAGGCAGCCTCAAAAGTAGACTGCCGCTCCTTGAGCACGTGGAAGAACACCTCCAGAATTTCGTGAGGGTTAGCAGGCCCGTCGGTCAAAGCTTCGGCGACGCCTACGCGCTGTCCGTCGGAAACGATCGGGTTTTGACCAGGCAACAAAGGATACTCCTCAATCCGGCCATCATCCTCAATCACCGCAAGTTCCACCACATCGTCATCCGTAACCACACGAGCCGTCCCCGGCCGCTTGGCTAAAATACAAGCTTCCTTCGGCTTCCGCCCTTCAAGAAGTTCCTCAATCCGTGGCAAACCCTGAATGATATCCCCAGTCTTTGCCCGCTCAAACACCAGAATCACCAAATTGTCACCCCGCTGCACCAAGTCGCCGTCGTCTACGTGCAGCACCGCACCGGCCGAAACCCGATAAGGACGAGCCACCCTGAGCAAGAGTTTCGCCGATTCTGTCTCCGACGCCGGTACAACCTTCACAACTTGGCCGGACTCTTCGAGAACAACCCCCGGAGCTATTTCGGTACCAGCCACCAGCAGTTGACCCGGACTCACATCCGGCGTACCGGCCACAGAGATCGAAATAGAATCCGCATCTCGCATCACCAACAGTCGGCGCACTGGTTCGCCATGCCCCTCACGGATGCCCCGCACGATACCCGCTTCTTTGCAGAGAATCTCCGTGCGGGCGACTACTGCCCCGGGCGCGATCGACTGCCCATCTTCGACCAAGAGCCGCGTGTGGGTGCTGCCCTGAGTCGGATCAGCAGAAACGTCCCGCCGAATCACCAGCGATTCCAAAATCACTAACTGCAAGCGGAAAGTCTTGGAAACTCGATCGCCCCCATCAGCCAGAGGCATCGCCAACTCTTGCGACGCACTAACATCTTCAGGCGAACCCCAAGCCGGCCCAGAACCATCCGCCCCAAAAGCCGTAGCATCCTCCTCATCCGGCAACAGCTCGATATCCGCCGCCAGTTGCGGAGCTCCCGAACCAATTTCCAAAATAAGCTGAGTCCGCAGTAGTTCCAATCCCTCGACAGATTTGACGCGCTCTCCATCCTTATAAGGAAGTCGCTGCACTGCTTTCAAAGAAATCGACTCGTTCAGCGCCGTCTGAGAAGGCACGGGAGGCTTATCCGGCACTGGAAACTCCACGACAGGCCGCAGCAACAAAGCGGGGCCTTCGGGAGTTTCGATATACTCGGCATAGCCCAACTCTTCGGCAATCAAGCCTGGGAAAATCTCCTGACCCGCGTTGACGATTTGACCTTCCCCCAAAGTTAGCGGCGGGCGGTCAACCACATGGAGCGTCCCCGGCTTAATCACAATTTCCCGCAGAATGTCATTTTTCTGAGTGATTTCCACAGCCCCGCTGGTTTGGCAGAAAATATCCTTAACGACTTCTGTACCGGCCTCAACGTACTGACCATCTTCCACCAGCAGCAGAGAAATATCCTTGTTCACCTCGTGGCACTCTTCCGGTATCCACAGCAGGGTGCCGCCCTTGACGACTTCGTAGCCAAGTTTAGCTTTGCCGCGCTTGTGGACTTCGACTCCGCCATACTTGACAATGCCCCCTGTAGCTGTGCGGTAACTGTCGTCGAGCAGTTCGGCGACGACTTCTCCGTTAATCACTTTGCTTCCAGGAGCCGTCTTCAGGGAAAACCGCTGCTTGGAAGATGTTTCGATCGTGTAGTGGTCGCGGCCGCCTGCACTTTCGGCCCGCACGACTGCTTGGTCGAGCAGGACTTGGGCGGTGATAATTTCAATTTCTCTGGGGTCAGCGATGCGGACTACGCCACCGTGTTCGGAGATGAGTTTAGTTTCGGCAATCACGCTTTCGGCCGGAATGCGATCGCCATTTTTCACTGCAGGTTCGGCACCAGGGGGCAAGTTGTAGACCTCTCCTGAGAGAATCCAAATCAGTCCGCCTTTGCTGGCTGTGCGGGTTGTGTTCCCTTGGCGGTCGGTTTTTTCTTCAGGCACCAAATCAGCAAATTTGGCTTCTCCGGCTAAGTCGGAAGCCACGTCTGTAGTCACTTTTTCCGTAGTTTTGCGCGCAGCCCGACCGACGATCGGCACTTCTGCCAAAACTTGACCGGGAATCGCGCGCTGTCCGTCTTTGACCATCAGAGTAGAACCCTGGACGATCGCCAACTCAATTTTCAGTTTTTGATTCTTAGCCCCGGATTTCCCTTCTTCAAATCCGTCGCCCTCAAATACAAGTTTGCCGTTGTTTTCTGCCACCAGTGCTTCTTCGCCGTGTCTGGTGCGGAAGGAGCGAGTACGCAAGTTCTTGAATTTCACTACGCCGGGGAAGGGGGCGCGTTCTTGTTTGGCGACTTCTCCGGTGAATACCCCCCCAGTGTGGAAGGTACGCATCGTCAGTTGGGTTCCCGGTTCCCCGATCGACTGGGCGGCAATAATCCCGATCGCTTCTCCCATGTCCACCATTTTCAAGTGGGCGAGACTCCAGCCATAGCAGTGCTGACAAACCGATCGCGTAGATTCGCAAGTCAGGGGCGATCGTAAATACACCTCCCCCACCCCAGAATTACCAATTTCCGTCGCCAACTCCTCGGTAATTGGCTGGTTTCGGACGGCTTTTTCGTCGCCGTAGGCCACGATTTCCCCGGTTTTGGGGTGCACCACATCCCTGGCGAACACGCGCCCTAGCAGCCTGTCCTTCAGCGGAATCAGCACCGTTGCCCCGTCTGTCATCGGCCGTACTCGAATTCCCCGCTGAGTGCCGCAGTCCACTTCCCGGACAATTACATCTTGGGACACATCCACTAAGCGACGTGTAAGATAGCCTGAGTCTGCCGTCCGCAACGCCGTATCTACCAAGCCTTTGCGCGCTCCGTAGGAAGAGATGATGTATTCCGTAACAGTCAGTCCCTCGCGGAAGTTGGTTTTAATTGGCAAGTCGATGATTTCTCCTTGGGGGTCAGCCATCAATCCGCGCATTCCGACTAGCTGCCGCACTTGAGAAATGTTTCCCCGCGCCCCGGAGAATGCCATCATGTAGACCGAGTTTAGGGGGTCTGTGGCTCTGAAGTTTTTGACTACTTCGTCTTTGAGGTCTTCTGATGTGCTGTTCCAGGTATCAATTACTTTTTGGAAGCGTTCGACTTCGGTGATTTCGCCTCTGGTGTATTTTTGTTCGGTGATGCGGATTTCTTCTTCGGCGGCATCGAGGAGCGATCGTTTTGACGGGGGCACTTGCAGGTCGTCTACGCTAATCGAAACTCCCGCTCGTGTCGCAAAGCGGAAACCCAAGTCTTTGAGTTTATCGGCCATTTGCGCTGTACGGGCCGTTCCGTAGTGCATGAAAGACCAAGAGATTAATTTTTTGAGCTGACCTTTGTCAACAACTCGATTGCGAAAAACAATTTCTTTATTTTCTGTCATTTTTCTGAGTAGTGGTAATTGGTAACTTTTACTGCCGTTCGACTTCGGCTCCCCTGAGCTAAGCCCAAGGTTTCAGAACGTAGCCGAAGTATTGGTAATTGGTAATTGGTAATTGGTAATTGGTAATTGATAAGTACAGCGGCGGGAAAAACCAACGAGCCTTTTGTAAGGGCTGGTTTAGCGTATAAGGAAGAGAGCTAAGCTAGGAGATAAATTCACTCACCTGCCCTTCCCATAATAAAGTTTATTGGCACCTACCTACTTAATTGGTAATTGGTAACTTTTTCTACCCTTAGACTTTGCTCAGTCACCGCGTCGCTGAAAGTATTTGTAAGTAGTAATGGGTAAATTTTCTGGTTTTAATCACTATTATTTATTAGCGATTATTTATCAGTTATTACCCATTACCTCTTACCCATTACCTCTTACCCTTACCCATTTCTAATTGTTAATTACCGATTCGATGGTTTGGTGATAGATAATCCGGCCCGGGGTAGTGCGAATGAACTGATTGAGAACCTTGCCCTCTCCGTCTTCCCGAACCCGGCGGAACTTGTATTCTTTCGTCACTATACCGTCGGTAGAGCGTTCCACCTTCAGCGGTTCGCCCTCCGGTTCAGTGTTTTCGATAGCGCCTTGAAACCTCACCCACACATAAGAGTGCAAATCAACAACTCCTTGTTCGTAAGCTACAACCGCGTCGGTGAGGTTGGAGAAATAGTGACCGGCTCCTTTTTGAGCGTCAGGATTTTCGGCTGTCAAGTAATAGCAACCGAGCACCATATCTTGAGAAGGAGTAACGATCGGTCTCCCAGTAGCCGGCGACATAATGTTATTAGAAGCCAGCATCAGCAACCGCGCCTCCGCCTGAGATTCCAGAGACAAAGGCACGTGCACCGCCATTTGGTCGCCGTCAAAGTCAGCGTTAAAAGCCGGACAGACTAGCGGGTGAAGCTGAATTGCCCTCCCGTCCACCAAAATCGGCTCAAAGGCTTGAATCCCCAAACGGTGAAGCGTCGGCGCCCGGTTCAGCATTACCGGGTGTCCTTCAATCACCTCCTGAAGCACGTCCCAAACGCTGGGATCGTTGCGCTGAATCAGTTTTTTGGCAGCTTTGATGTTGTTGACTAATCCTTGGCGGATCAAGCGGTGGATGACGAAAGGCTGGAAAAGTTCGATCGCCATTTCTCTCGGCAAACCGCACTGATGAATCTTCAGTTTCGGCCCCACCACAATCACCGAACGCCCGGAGTAGTCAACCCGTTTCCCCAGCAAGTTTTGCCGGAACCGACCTTGTTTCCCTTCAATGATGTCCGACAGCGACTTCAGCGGCCGATTATTTGCCCCCACCACTGTCCGGCCCCGGCGACCGTTGTCAATCAGCGCATCCACAGCTTCTTGCAGCATCCGCTTTTCGTTGCGGATGATAATCTCCGGCGCCAGAATTTCTTGGAGTCTAGCCAAGCGGTTATTGCGGTTGATGACTCTTCGGTAAAGGTCGTTGAGGTCGCTCGTTGCAAAACGCCCGCCGTCTAACTGCACCATCGGCCGCAAGTCGGGGGGAATCACCGGAATCACATTGAGCACCATCCAATCGGGTTGAGATCCCGTAGCGATGAAGTTGTCAATTACCCGCAAACGTTTAATTAACTTCGCCCGTTTTTGACCTTTAGCATTGGCAATATCTTCCCGCAACTTTTCCGCTTCACTTTCTAGCGGAATATTTTGCAGCAAAACTTGCAAAGCTTCAGCACCAATCCCCACTTCTACACCTGTGAGTGTGGAATCTTCGCTGTAAAGTTCGTCTTCTATTTCCAACCAAGCATCTTCCGTGAGCAATTGCTTGTATTGCAGCTTTTCGGCATTACCGGGATTGAGAACAACATAGGCATTGAAATAGACGATTTGTTCGACATCTCGCAGCGGCATATCTAACAGAATTGCCATGTAACTCGGGATGCCTTTGAGATACCAAACGTGAGCTACTGGAGCTGCTAATTTGATAAATCCCATGCGATGGCGGCGGACGCGAGATTCAGTGACTTCTACACCGCATCTTTCGCAAACAATGCCTCTATGGCGAACTCGTTTGTACTTGCCACAATGACATTCCCAATCTTTTGCAGGCCCAAAAATGCGCTCGCAAAACAAGCCATCCATTTCTGGTTTTAATGTCCTATAATTAATTGTTTCGGGTTTTGTCACCTCGCCGGTTATCTGACCGTTGGGTAAAGTTCTCTCTCCCCACTGTCGAATTCTTTCTGGTGAAGCTAACCCGATCTTGACGTAATCAAAGCGTTGTTCTATTTTAGCCATTCTTGACTCCAATTGATGATTTACAGTCGATTATTTCTGGTAATTTATCTTTTTTGTTGGCTTTTTTTGCGGCTTAAATCAATTTAATTCTCCTCTATATGTGACATTCCTTTTGATATCAGAAATGACATTTCTGGAGACCCCAAATTCCTGAGCAATTTTAGCAATGGATTCTCCGGCTTGAATTCGTTCTCTGATTTCAAAAGCTTGAGCAAAACTAAATTTGCGATCGAGATGTCCACCCATGCGAGGAAGTGGAACCTGTTGACCTGCTTCCTTCCAAGTGACGTGATATTTAATATCGTGTATGGTTTTGCGGCCGACACTGTATTCCTGTGCTACATCCTTCATCCTCTGTCCTGCTGCTAGCTTTTGTCGAATTTCTCGCACCTTTTCCCAATCTAATTTGGCATTGGAAAGAGGATGACTTTTTCCTTGAGTGCGTCCTTTCTTAGAAGCATCTAACAAATTTTGAGTGCGAGTACCAGCCCAAAGGTGTTCTGGATTGATGCAACTGGGATTGTCGCAGGTATGACAAGCATCCATCGAAGTCGGAAGTTCATATCCTAATTTATCGGCTAAAACAGCACGGGTAACTGATTTTAATTTCCCATTTTTCCAGTATCTGCCATAACCTTGACCATCCTTTCCACCTAGGAAAATAATGCAGCCGCTGTCTTGAATTTCTCCTAAAAACTTGGGTGAAACTGTAGTGAAGTTATCCGGAATATTTGTCTGAAGTATCTTAGTAATAGTTTCATGTTGTACTCCATACTCTTTTGCTAGGTGGTTCTTGATGGTTCCAGATAAATATTTAGTCTGAATTTCCCGTAGTTGTGCGATCGACAATATGCCAATACCGGGAATACTTTTGCGTCTGGGAGTTTTGCGATCGCGCCCAATCATCTGCCCCGTATTCTCAGCAGCAGTACCTACTACCAGATGTGCCGGGTTGATGCAGCTTCGATTGTCGCAGGTATGGCACCCAAAATAACCGGAACCGAGGAACCCTGCTATTTTCGATTCGAGGACTAATCGATGGACTAATACCGTTTTGCCATCGAGCCACTTGCGCGCATAACCGTTGCCAAACTTGCTCCCTTGCCAGTTAATACAGCCAGTCTTCAGGTCAAATTCTCCTTCTATTCCTGGGACAACTGTTACAATAGTCATGTCAGCGTCTCTCCTCTTAAGAGCGTTGATTCGCCTCACCAGTGTTCGTACCACTGCTGAGGCATTTTAATTGGCACTTCTCGATTTTAGATTTTAGATGTGAGATGTAAGATTGAATGCTGTCACACAATTCTTCAATCTAAAATCTAAAATCTAAAATCTAAAATCCCTAATCCTCGTCAAGTTCGTCACGAGAAAGCGATTCGTAAGTAGGCCGGGAGGGCGATCGCTTGCCCCCAGCATCTGCCATCAAATCAACCTCAACGTGCTCGCTGCCCTCGTCGGATGTATTCACCTTGTGCACGGCAATATCCAAGCACAAAGATTGCAACTCCCGCATCAGCACCTTGAAAGATTCCGGCGTACCTGGCCGCGGAATTGCTTTGCCTTTGACTATCGCATTCAGCGCTTCATTCCGCCCCTGCATATCGTCCGACTTCACAGTCAGCAACTCTTGCAAAGTATAAGCGGCGCCGAACGCTTCCAGCGCCCAGACTTCCATTTCTCCGAACCGCTGACCCCCTTGCTGCGCTTTGCCGCCCAAAGGCTGCTGCGTTACCAGCGAGTAAGGGCCTGTGCTGCGGGCGTGGATCTTATCGTCTACCAAGTGAACCAGCTTCAGCATATAGGCGATGCCGACTGTGATCGGGCGATCGAACGGTTCCCCAGTGCGGCCATCGTAGACAATAGTCTTGCCGGGGTGTTTTTCATTAAACACCCAAGGCTTGCCGGTTTTTTCGCGTGCCTCCTGTAGCTTGCCGTGTACGGTTTCGCGCGACTTTTCAGCGCCGTGCATTTCATCAAAAGGCACCATCTTGAACCGCATCGACAGATTTTCGCCCGCCCATCCCAGCAAGCACTCAAAAATCTGACCTACGTTCATCCGCGACGGTACGCCCAAGGGATTGAGCACTATGTCAACCGGAGTCCCGTCGGGCAAATAAGGCATATCCTCCATCGGCAGAATCCGGGACACAATACCCTTATTTCCGTGGCGGCCGGCCATTTTGTCGCCGACTTGAATCTTCCGCTTTTGAGCCACGTAGACGCGGACGACCATGTTGGCGCCGGGGGGCAGTTCGTCGCCCTGTTCGCGGGTAAACACCCGCACGTCCACCACGCGGCCTTTTTCGCCGTTAGGGACGCGGAGGGAATTGTCGCGCACGTCGCGGGCTTTTTCGCCGAAGATTGCCCTCAGCAGTTTTTCTTCCGGCGGTTGGTCGGATTCGCCTTTGGGGGTGACTTTGCCGACTAGGATGTCGCTGGCTTCTACCCAAGCACCTTTGCGGATAATTCCTTGTTCGTCTAGCTGGCGCAGCGCGTCTTCGCCGACGTTAGGAATTTCACGGGTGATTTCTTCGGGGCCGAGTTTAGTTTGACGGGCTTCGATTTCGTATTTTTCAATGTGGATCGAAGTGTAGACATCTTCGTACACCAAACGCTCGCTAATTAGCATCGCGTCTTCGTAGTTGTAGCCTTCCCAAGGCATATAGGCTACGAGGATGTTGTGGCCCAGAGCGAGTTCTGCCCCTTCGGTGGAGGAACCGTCGGCGAGCACTTGACCTGCTACGACGCGATCGCCCTCATAAATCAAAGGACGCTGATTTAAGCAAGTATCCTGGTTAGAACGCTGATATTTTTGCAGTTCGTGTTCGATGCAGCCAGCATATTTTTGCTTCCAAACCGAGGGCTGTTTGACTTTGAGATCGTCGTATTCCTTAATCAGGAAATGTTCTTCGCTGGAATTCGATTCGGCATCTACAGCCAGGGGTTTGACAATAATCCGGGTAGCGTCGATGTAAATCACCTCGCCGTCGATCCGGGAAACCACAACCATCCCGGAATCTCGCGCCGCCTGAGCTTCCAAGCCCGTACCGACGAGGGGCCGTTCTGGTTTCAGTAGCGGCACAGCTTGCCGCTGCATATTCGATCCCATCAGAGCTCGGTTGGCGTCGTCGTGTTCCAGGAACGGAATCAACGATGTCGCGACGGAAACGATTTGCACGGGCGAAATCGCCATGTAGTCCACCTGCATCGGAGTGGTGGTAGTGAATTCTTGGCGGTAGCGGACGGCTACTGTTTCGCCCAAGAGGTTGTTGTTTTCGTCGAGGCTGATGTCTCCGGGGGCGACGCGCAAATCGTCTTCTTCGTCGGCTGTCATGTAAACAGGGGCTTTGTCGCGCAGCACCCGTCCTTTTTCTACTGGATAAAAAGGAGTTTCGATGAAGCCGTAGGGGTTGACGCGGGCGTGGGTTGCCAAGGAACCGATCAGACCGGCGTTGGGGCCTTCTGGTGTTTCGATCGGGCAAATCCGGCCGTAGTGGGACGGGTGAATGTCCCGTACTGCAAACCCGGCGCGTTCCCGAGTCAGGCCTCCAGGGCCCAAGGCGGAAAGCCGACGTTTGTGAGTCAGTTCTGCCAGAGGGTTGGTTTGATCCATGAACTGCGATAGCTGGGAGGAACCGAAGAATTCCTTGATTGCTGCTACCAGCGGTTTGGGGTTTACCAGAGAAGCGGGGCTGAGGGAGTCGGCATCCGAGACGGTCATTCTTTCGCGGATGATCCGTTCTAAGCGGTTGAGTCCGACGCGGACTTGGTTTTGCAGCAGTTCTCCGACACTGCGGACGCGACGGTTGCCTAAGTGGTCGATGTCGTCGGTGGAGCCGATGTCGAATTCGAGGTTAATTAAGTAGTCGATCGCCGTCAAGATATCTTGCGATGTCAGCACCCGCGTGGTATCGGGGACTGTCAAGCGCAATTTTTTGTTGAGTTTGTAGCGGCCGACTCGGCCCAAATCGTAGCGTTTGGGGTCGAAAAAGCGCGAGTTGAGGAGCTGTTCGCCGCCCGCCACGGTGGGGGGTTCACCGGGACGGAGTTTGCGGTAGAGCTCCATCAAAGCTTCTTCTTCGCCGAATTGTCCTTCTTTCTCGATCGTCTTTTGGAAGTATTCCGGGTGCCGCAGGGAGTCGTAGATTTCCCCGTCTGTAAGTCCGAGGGCTTTGAGCAGCACCTGAGCCGATAGTTTGCGGGTTTTGTCGATTCTGACCCAGACTAAATCGTTTTTGTCTGTCTCGAACTTGAGCCACGCGCCACGGTTAGGGATGAGCGAGGCGTTATAGGAACGGCGACCGTTTTTGTCGGTTTCCGATTTGTAGTACACGCCGGGGGAACGCACGATTTGGTTAACAATCACCCGTTCGGCGCCGTTGATAATGAAAGTGCCGCGCTCGGTCATCAGGGGCAAGTCGCCGATGAAGACTTCTTGTTCTTTGATTTCCCCTGTTTCTTTGTTAATTAGGCGGGTGGGGACGTACATTTGCACCGAGTAGGTGCTGTCCCTGCGCTTTGCTTCGTCCACATCATATTTGGGGCGCTTGAGTTTGAAGTCTTTGCCCATGAAGTGGAGTTCCAGCTTGCCCGTGTAGTCTGTAATCGGGGAGAAGCTGTCGAGTTCTTCGATCAGCCCGGCTTCTAGAAACCAGCGAAAACTTGCCCGCTGGATTTCGATCAAATCGGGCAAGGTGAAGGCGAATTCTGTGTAATCTTTAGTGGTCATGGGTGTCCTTTTTCCGCAGTGGCTCTAGCTTTTTACATGGCGCCAAGGCTGGGCTTTTTTACCTTGTTGCGTTTTTTTGATGGATTGTGTGAGAGAATTTATATGATGTTTTCGATCGCCTGCCAACTGTTGCAACGGTTATTTTTGCTGGTTGCTCGCAGTATTTTTGTGCGGATTTTAGTTTCGATCGAGATGCTTTTAGCTCTGATCTCGTGGTATCCCTGGGTGAATTCCCTACACTTTTGACTCCTAAAATTGACTTGACAGCTATTGCCAAATTGCTGAGGTTCCAAGTTTCTTCTGATGTGTAAGTTTGAGTGTGTAAGTTTGAGGTATTGCGTGAAGTTTTGACCGATCCCGAAGGTTAGCGTACTCGCATTGTGTTGGTAGTTTCCGGGCGACATCGCAGTCGCGGAGACTAAGCCAACGCCCGATCGGTCGGTTCTTTTTATTATAGGACGCAAATCCGATCGCAACAGGCAACGCCAAAAGAATCTCCAATAAAGGATGAATCCGGTTTTTCTGGCAGGATAGAAATGGGATTGTCCCGATCGCTGGCTCCTAAATCAACCTGTTTTCCTCGTTTCTCTGTTCTGCTATAACTAAACAGAAAAGCCGAATAGCTGACAGGCATTTTCGGTTGTCTGCTGGGACAAAGTTAAGAGAGAAACTCCTCTCAATTTAGCAACTTGCTCGGCTACGTAGTAGACGTAGGCTGGTTCGTTGCGTTTTCCCCGCTGGGGTACGGGGGCGAGAAAAGGGCAATCTGTCTCGACTAGGATGCGATCGCTATTTACCATACAAGCTGATTCTTGTATTTGCAAGGCTTTTTTAAAGGTGACTGTTCCGCTAAAACTAATGTAGAAACCCAGGTCTAAAAACCACTGGGTTTCTTCGGGCGTGCCTCCCCAACAGTGCATGACCCCGCGCACTGGCCCGCGTGTTTGCCAAAAGTTCCTCAGCATTTCGGCCATTGGGGCGGCGGCGTCGCGACAGTGGATAATGACTGGTTTGTCAAGTTCCTGGGCGATTTCAAGCTGTGCCTCAAACACTTTAAACTGGTGTTCTCGATCGTCAGCTTTATAAAAGTCCAGTCCGGTTTCGCCGATCGCCACTACCCTAGAGTCCGAACTTGCTAATTCCCTAATCTGGCTGGCAGTCTCGTCTTTCCACTTGTCCGCATCTAGGGGGTGGAGTCCAACCGCAAAGGACACTTCTGCAAACTGGTTGGCGATTGCTTGAATGCCGGCAAACTCTTCTGGCTCTACACAAGAATGAACCAGCCGAACTACACCAGCTTCGCGCCAGCGTTCTCGAATGGCTTCTAACTCAGATTTGTAGATTTCAAAGTTGATATGAACGTGAGTGTCGATGAGCTGCATGGGGGAAGCAGATTAGAGGTGATACGGGAGAGTCCTAGTGGGATAGGGCGAGGGGGGAGTGAAAGAGTCTGGGAGTGGGAGTGGCAGAGAGTGTGCCGGAAAAATCTTCCGTCTTCTTTCTTCCTTCTTCCTTCTTCACGCTTGACTTCTTCACGCTTGACTTCTTCCCTCAACATCCATCCCTTCAATCTTGTACACTGCTTCGTTGCCGAACTTTCTGCTTCCTTAAGATGCTACCGAGGATGTTTCGTGTGGCTTGAGGGTTCTTGCCAAGCGGGACTTTTTACGAGCGCCGTTGTTGCGGTGGAGTACACCTTTTTTGACAGCTTTGTCAATTTTGCTGTAGGCCTCAGACATTCGCTGCTGGACTTCTTGCATTAATTCCGGGCTCGGAGCTGCGGCGTACTTGTCTACGGCAGCGAAATACTTCTTCATCAAAGTTTTGACCGCTGACTTGTAAGATTTGTTGTACAAGCGGTTACGTTCGGCGATTTTGACTCGTTTGACGGCGGACTTAATATTTGCCATAGTTCAGTTGCTGGAAGTAGGTATTCATTGATACACCCTAGTCTCAAGACAGTCCCAAGACACGGGGATTTTGAAGGACAACCTTTTCGGGAGCGATCCGCAAAAAGCTTGATTTTTAATGGCCGAGTGAGACAGCCACTTTCCATTCGCTCAGATTGAGATTCAGATTGAGCTGAGTCTGTGGCTACTTTTGGGCGACGCCCGCGCAATAATTTTTTATTGACTCATTTAACTGCCTGTTCTTGACCCCTGACAATACCCAAAGGTATGACACGGGTTTTACAGAGGCGTTTTGCGGTGTTTCCACCGTCACGAGTTAAAGTCACGGTTTCTTGCGCGCAATTTTCAAGTATACAATAATTTGGCGTTTTTTTATAAAAAAATTATCAGGTGTTGGAAAAACTAATATAGCACCTATTTTGCTTAAAATCCAATTCTCTGAAAAATCCAAGTTAAGCTATAACAAAGAATACGGGTTATTTGGGCTTCGGCAAGAAGCACTTACCGAAGGTAGAAGGTAAAAAGCTGAAGGTAGAAGGTAGAAGGTAGAAGACAGCCGGATCAGAAGGTAGAAGGTAGAAGGCAGAATCAAAATTCTCCCCATCGAACACTCTCCCTCTCGGATATGATCGGGGTCGGACACTCTCCCCCTCTGCGTTCCCACCCTCTCCCTCCGCAACCGGTTCTCTGGCAGGCAATTCAAGAGAGAAGGTTGTGACTTGTCCTCAGTGTTGCAAAATCCTCGACAGAGATTTAAACGCTGCACTGAAGCCTTGGAAAATGCCGCGACTATCGCGGTTTAAGCTTGTGGACTGGTGGTGGCCTACTTCTCTAGGAGATCCCCACAAAAATCCCCAATTGTCAAGCAAATGTTAGTGAAGTTATAGACGGCATTCCTAATCTCCATGCTGCGAATCATTACTCAGTGGGTTGAGGCACAAGCTGAACTGCGACGGATCTGCGATCGCACCCATGACGAACTTGTCGTTCACAAAGAAGCCACCGTGCGGGAGGTGCTGCAAGCTGTAAGGCGCAGAGGCGATCAGGCTGTGCTGCACTATACTGCTGAATTTGACCGCATGACCCTAAATGTGGAAGATTTACGGGTGACAGGCGCCGAATTGGATGCTGCTTACCAGCAGGTGTCGAAAGAATTATTAAATGCAATTCGGCTGGCTTGCAAACAGGTAGAGGCGTTTCACCGACAGCGCGTACCCAAGTCTTGGGTGCAGTTTGGTGATGACGAGATTGTTTTGGGCAAGCGCTACACGCCGGTCGATCGAGCGGGAATCTACATTCCTGGCGGTCAGGCGTCCTATCCAAGCTCGGTGATCATGAATGCGGTTCCTGCGAAGGTCGCCAAGGTGCCGAGACTGGTGATGTGTACTCCCCCCGGACAGGAGAAGAAAATGAATCCTGCGGTGCTGGTAGCGGCTCAGGAAGCGGGAGTTGATGAGATTTATCGCGTAGGCGGGGCGCAGGCGATCGCAGCTTTGGCCTACGGTACGGAAACTATTCCGAAGGTGGATTTAATTACTGGGCCGGGGAATATTTACGTCACCCTGGCTAAAAAGCTGGTTTACGGGACTGTGGGGATCGATTCTCTGGCTGGCCCGTCGGAAGTGTTGATTATTGCGGATGGTTCGGCGAATCCTGTGCACGTGGCTGCGGATATGTTGGCTCAAGCTGAGCACGATTCGATGGCGTCGGCAATTTTGCTGACGCCGGATTCGGTGCTGGCTAGGAAGGTGGTGGCTGAGGTAGACAGACAGTTGGCAAATCACCCGCGCCGAACTTTAACAGAAAAGGCGATCGCCAACTATGGTTTAGTCGTAGTAGTTGACTCGATCAAAGCGGCGGCGGAACTCTCTAATGAGTTTGCGCCCGAACACTTGGAATTGCAAGTTGCAGATCCCTGGGCTTTGCTCGATCAAATTCGCCACGCTGGGGCGATTTTCTTGGGCTGCTCGACGCCGGAAGCTGTAGGTGATTATTTGGCTGGCCCGAATCACACTTTGCCGACTTCTGGGGCTCCGCGCTATGCGTCGCCACTGGGTGTCGAAACTTTTATGAAGCATTCGAGTTTGATTCAATATTCGCCGGCTGCACTTAAGAAGGTGAGTAGGGCGATTAATGTTTTGGCCGAAGCAGAGGGGCTTCCTTCTCACGCTGATTCGGTGCGGCTGCGGAGTGAAAATGAGGGAAAGGGTGAGTTTTAGATGGTAAATTTGAGATGGGCGATCGGCAAAATACATAGGTAGTCCAAAACAAGTGAAATGCAATGAAAGGAAGCAATTCTCTTGCGATTATGGTAGCTTTACATTCTGTGAGAAGCGGCCCAGTTTATTTGCACCTACCGAGTTACGCACTGCGGGCTTAAGAAACCCGGTTTCTTCAAGTATCTTGCTGAAATGACGCAATTATTTTAAGAAACCGGGTTTCGGGGTAGGTAATAATGATGTTGGTGGGAAGCGCGAAATTGTCGAAAGTAGGCGACAATCAACGAAAAATTTAAAGTCTAAATATCTGAAATTTAAAGGTGCATGGTATTGAATACTGTTTTGGTAGCGATCGACAATTCAGAGTTAGCGACTCAGGTATTGCAAGTTGTAGGACAATTTCAGCTAGAACCGACGGCAAAGGTGATTCTAGTTCATGTTGTGAGTCCGGGTACGTCGGATTTTGAGACGGTGGTCGATCGACCTCACCCTCATGGAAATGAGGTTCCTTACCGAGAGGTGGAGAAGTTGCTGCAATCTTATCAGGAAAAGTTGCCTTGCCAGAGCGAATTGGAGATTGTTTCGGGACAACCGGCAGAAGAAATTGTCCGTTTGGCTAATATTTATAAGGCGGATTTAATTGCGATCGGCTGTCGGGGTTTGACTGGTTTAAAGCGAATTTTGGAGGGTTCAGTGAGTGCTGAGGTTGTCGCTGAGGCTCCTTGTTCGGTGTTGGTTGTGCGGGCTAAGTAAGGGGAATTGAAGCGCAGGGATTCACAGGCGGGAGGCTTGTTTCACAGAGGAAGATAGCTATAAAACAGGCTCTCCTTTGGTTTGAAGATTCTGCTGTTGTTCAATCTGCTGGTCTGCTTTATCCTTTTTCTACAAAAAAAATTGTCTTGAAAGCTATAAACTGCGGGAATAACCCCAACAAAGCCAACTAAGAGCGCTGCAATAGCAACAATTCGGTCAAATTTTTGTCCTGTCATAATGTTAATTGTTGTACAATATAAATTTTTGCTCAATCCAATTTAAAGTACCGGTTCCTGTGTTGGGGTCACAGTTGGCTGCGGATATGGTTGTATTCTGAGAAAGTGAGGAAAATTTTGGACTACAAAGATAACGGTAAGAGTCACAAATCCTAAGCCAACTAAACCTATTAACATTTTTGGTATCTTTGATAAATTGAGTGAAGGCAAACGGGGAGCAGGGGAAGCCACTGTCGGAGATACTGAAGATAGTGCTAGAGGTTTAATAGCTTGTAATGCTTGATCTGCTGACTGGTAGCGCTGTTGCCATTGGTATCGCACCATTTTATCTAAAATACCTGCTAATTGCGGGCTGACTGATACTCGTTCTCTCCAGATAACTTCCAGGGTCTGCGAGTCTTTTGGCAACTCGTGAGGAAATATGCCAGTCAGTGCTTGAATACCCACCATTCCTACTGCATAGATATCGCTGCACAATTTGGGATGCCCCTTTTCCTGTTCGCTGGGTACATATCCGGGAGTGCCGATCGGAACTGTCTGCGGTTGTCCTGTAGAATAGTTTGATTGGCTGTAGATCTCTTTGACTGCTCCGAAGTCAATCAAAACAATTCTACTATCCGAATCGCGCCTCATTAAATTGGAAGGCTTGATATCCCGGTGGATGATATTTTGTTGGTGAACCGATCGCAATATTTCTAAAATATCATATAGCAATTGAATTACTTCTTTTTCACTAAACTGAACTGCCTGTGCTCCCCTTTGGTGAGGGGGATTGAATTCTTCACTCAAATCATGTCCCTCAATCAACTCTTGGACGAGATAGAATTCTTGGTTTTCCTCGATGTCAGCCAATAGCTGCGGAATGCGATCGTGCTTACCTAAGTTGTACAGGTATTCAGACTCCCGTTTAAACAGGCGTTTGGCTGTTTCCAAAACAAATGGTTCATTAGACTGCGGCTGGAGTCTCTTGACAACACAGCGCGGATGATTGGGTAGATCTCGATCTTCGGCTAGATATGTCTCGCCAAATCCACCTTGACCCAATAAACTGATGATGTGATAGCGTCCCTTGATAGTTAGTCCTACAATCATTTTATATCACCATATTTTTTATCATCTTCACACGCTCAGATGCAATTCCGATATAATTAGTAGAGTTATTGAAACCGCTCAAAAAATCCTTTTCATTAAAAGTCACGAAGTGCCAAATATATGATTACAAAAACATATCGGTTGATTCCGGAAATTATGGCTGCTATTTTCATTTTGTTTGGGGCGTCGTCTTGTTCGACGAATATACCTCCTGATTCGACTACCCAAACTCAAAGCGAGCCACCGACCATCTTTAAGTGCGTTCGGCAAGGGAGCGGCTGGGCAACAATAGCTCAAAAAGGTACTTTCGTTGTTTCTCCGCTGATTACCTGGAATACCACAGAATTTGGTTCAGAATATACACCTGAAGAACGCTGCAACATAGTGTCGCCAAAACTCACGAAAGCTGTTGCTGATAATGGGGGTAAGTTGGGCTATTTGAAATTAACTGTTGGTTCGGTTAACAATCAGAAAGTTGTCTGCGTCCTCAGTCATGGACAAACAAGCTGTAATTCAGAGAATTTGTTGTTTACCCTCAATCAAAACAACTCTCAAAAATCTGAAGAAGTTGTGGCAAAAATATTTAACGTGAGTCGGGGTAATGCTAGTAGTAATATCATTGAAGAAAATGGTGGTTCTGCTTCGATTTTGCTGGAAAATTTAATTGAGCCAAAATTGTAGCTTTTAAATTTGAAGCATTTGGGAAAATAGTTCGGCACTTACGCAGGATATATATGTAGTGTTTTGTAGGAGCAATTCCCGCGATCGCCCCTACAAAATCTCATATATAGATCGGATTTTCATGTCAATCGCGCTACAGCAGTATTTTTCGCTTATAAAATGACCAAACCCATGCTCAGCATGGGTTTTAATATAATTCTCAGTCAAAATAGCATCCTGAGTAAGGAAGATCCGGATTATTACATAAGTCCTAAGAAATAGATTGTTAGGAACCGGGCTTGTTGCTCGATCGGGACTTACCAAAACTATCTATATATGGTGTCTTGTAGGGGCAATCCTCTTTTGAAAAGTCCCTATCCCTGGATGTATTGTGTAATCCCAAATCTGGGTATTATACCAAATCCGGGTATCGTACCCCCTTTATAATTCCAATCTCGTAGGGTGCGTCGCTTAGAACAACTCTTGCTATAAACCAAGATTAAACGAGCGACGCACCATACCACTTACAAAGGGGGTGAATAACCCGGACTTAGTATTATACCCCTTTGATGATTTCCTAAAAGTAGGGTGCGTCGCCACGAACAATTCTGGCTATTTATCAAGATACCAGAGCGACGCACCTTACCATCATACGACAGACAAACAATAATACAACGATTGGGCAGGGATAAATATGATTGCGTTGCATAGATTATCGGTTGTTGCGGTTTTTGGATTAGGAATTGTTGGATGTGAAAGTTTAACTAGCTCTGAAAAATCCCCAGAACAATTAGCTAAAACAGCAGAAGAAATAACTGTTACAATTGATGGATGCAGTACAGCGGGATCGGGAGTAATTTTCAATAAAGATGGCAATACTTACTCGGTTCTCACTGCTTATCATGTGGTTAAGCAAGCAGAAGGAAGTTGTTTGATTTTGACATCAGATGGTAACGAATACAGATTTTTAGCATCGGACGCAACCGTACCTGTAGCTGGTATAGATTTGGCAGTGTTGACTTTTGAGAGTAACAAAACTTACAAGTTAGCGAAGTTAGGAAACTCAGACAGAGTTACTAAGGGTACTAGCGTTTCTGTTGCTGGGCTACCTGCAGTTAGCGAACAACTCAAACAACGCACGATGCTGGTAATTCCTGGTACTGTTATCGGTTTAAACCCAACATCTTCGGAGTTTCAAGGATATGGCTTGGTTTATAATAACAATACTAGCCGCGGGATGAGTGGCGGTCCCGTGCTAAATCAACAAGGGGAAGTGATTGGCATTCACGGGAGTAAAGATATTCAAGAAGGGATAGATACGGGACATAAACTGGGAATTCCGATTAACATTTTTTTAAAGCCTGAGAGTGTATCACCGGGTAATCTCCCTAATGATGCTAATGACTATTTCAATCAAGGACTTGCTCGTGTAAATCAAGGAGATTTTAAGGGTGCTATAGCTGATTTTTCTAAGTCGATCGAGCTTAATCCCAATAATGCTGGTGTCTACTTCGGTCGAGGTAATGCCTACTATAACTTAGGAGATAAACAAAAGGCGATCGCTGATTACGACCAGACTATTAAGATTGATTCCAACTATGCTTTTGCCTACAACAATCGAGGTAATGTCTACGATGACTTAGGAGACAAACCCAAGGCACTCTCTGATTATAACCAGGCTATTAAGATTGATTCCAACAATGCCGCTCCCTACTACAATCGGGGTATAGTCAAGTACGCTCTAGGGAAACAAGAAGAAGCGATTGCCGATTATAATGAGGCAATTCGGATTGATTTAAACTATGCTGATGCCTACAGGAATCGGGGTATAATTAAGTATGAGCTAGGGAAAAAAGAAGAGGCGCTCCTCGATTATAACCAGGCAATTCGGCTGAATTCCAAAGATGCTATTGCCTATAACAATCGAGGTTTAGCTAACTATGACATAGGAAAAAAAGAAGAGGCGATCGCAGATTATGATGATGCAATTCGGCTGAATCCCAAATATGATGTGGCCTACGTCGGTCGGGGTGATGCGAAGTATGATTTGGGAAAAAAAGAAGAGGCGATCGTCGATTACACCGAGGCTATTCGGCTCAACCCCAAATATGCTTATGCCTATGCTAGTCGGGGTTTAGCCAAGTATGACCTCACGAACAAAGAAGAGGCGATCGCTGATTATAACGAGGCAATTCTGATTAATCCCCAATATGCTTTTGCCTACTTCGGTCGTGGTAATGCCAAGTCTGACCAAGGGAAAAAAGAAGAGGCGATTGTCGATTATACCGAGGCAATTCGCCTTAATCCCAAATATGAGGTTGCCTACTTCGGTCGGGGCTTAGCCAAGTCGGCGCTAGGGAAAAAAGATGAGGCGATTGTCGATTATACCGAGGCAATTCGCCTCGATCCCAAATATGATTATGCTTACAACAATCGGGGTATAGCAAAATACGACCAAGGGAAAAAAGATGAGGCGATCGCCGATTACAACCAGGCTATTAAGATTAATCCCAACAATCCCGATGCCTACTACAATCGAGGTAATGTCAAGTCTGACTTAGGAGATACGCAGAATGCGATCGTGGATTATCAAAAAGCCGCTGACTTGTACAAAAAACAAGGAAGAACAAATGATTACCAAGATGCTATCAACCAAATTAAAAAATTATCACCGCAGTAGCGAACGCCCGAGATAAAACTTGCGCAAAAAAACCCGGTTTCTCAAAGCAAATATGAATTTAGCAGCGAAAAACCTAAAAAGAAACCGGGTTCTATATCTTGATAATTCACCCGCTCAAAAGTCCCGATCGGAATCGCCCAACTCAAAGCTTCCATCTGCTGAAAAACCGCTTGAGAAGGCAAACTCCCATCCGCAAATCTAAAAACCTCAATTCCACCCAAAGGATATTTCGATCGACCATTAATACCCACCAACTTACCATCATTATTTAATACTGGCCCGCCGCTCATGCCATCAACAATATCATTACTATAACCCAGTTGATATCCATTACCTAGCGATCGATCGGGCAACATTTCTACTTGACCACTCGTGAACTGAAAAGCTTTTCTCCCCCAATTCCGAGTATTTTCTATCGAATTTGACTTAATCCAATGCCAATTGGGAAAACCCGTCGCAAAAACAGCACTTCCAATCGATAGCTGATGCGAGTTTCCGATTTCTGCAACTCGATAGGATTGATAACTGGTAAATTGTACTAAAGCTAAATCTAAATTTCCCAACTGATACGAAGGCAGCAACTTAGCAATATGCGTCTTTCCGTCAGCAGTCAATACTCTATAGTTATGTTCTTTACGATCGACTACCACATGATCGTTTGTCAATACAGTATAAGCTTGTCCTTGATGCTGAATAATTACCCCAGAACCCGACGCAGACTCAGAAAAAATTCTGACAGTGACAAGATTAGCAATTTCATAAACTGGCTGGTTAACTTGTTCGGATATATTAGGAGATGCTGCTGAAAGTTTTTCCGTTGTTTCTCGCGCTAAACCGTTCAATATGCCAGTCAGTAACAGTGAGATTGCTAATATTTTCCAGTGCTTCACAGATTTTAGCGAGTGAATTTTTCTCTGGCCAGTATAGTGTGAAAATAGCTTCATATTATTTGACTGTTTAACTTTCCAATATCCAGGAGCTATCAATTATGATACAGCTACCACAGAAAGTATCCGGATCGATATCGTAGAAAATGGCAATCTCGAACCTCGATTTGCCAACAACAATTTTTTCGACAAATACCTAGACCTGATGGCAGTTATAATATTCCCCTGGCGACTATCCGCACCACTATTTTGGAGAAGGAAGCATGACAATTATTCAAAATAATTTCGATAAACTTTATACGATCGCCAGCGATTTCGATCCGCCGATCGCCCTTGATGATAAAATGGTGATTCCGACAGGCAATCTCGGCGTTATTCCAGGACATCCGCTCAATCCCTCGCCGCAGGAAACCATCTTTATCCCCAAATGCCGCTTAGTCTTCGAGAAAGTCAAAAAATCGGTTCGCGAACTGTGGCATTATGTTGCTGAACCCCCTGAATCGGGTCACTTCAAAGCTGTGGAACCTTCAATTTCGAGCGTCGATGGCCCGTTTCCCGATATCACCGAATCAGTAGAGTCTTTTTTCATAGAAGGAGTAATGCTGGTTCCCCATGCTTGGGTTAGTTGGGAGATTGAAAGTGTGTCGTTTTATCTGGAATTGGATAGTACAAATCAAGCTGATTCAATTGAAAAAGAGTTGATTCAGGTGAATTAGAGCGAAAATCGATCGATTCATCAATTCCCATGCTTAAATGTAATAGGACTTACGCAAAAAACCCGGTTTCTGGAAAAATCCTCGCTCCGAGAGATATTGTTGCAGAAACCGGGTTTTTGGATTTCCATGCTTAAATGTAACTTATTTCACTGCGATCGATCGCCCGATTTTATCAAAGTCCGTATTGCTGCAATCCCTTACTGTGCAAATTCTCCTCGATGTGGTGCATTTCCTTCATATCCTCACCCGCAACTATCCCGTAAATTTCCGTGTAGATTTTCCCGTATTTAACCTTCTCTAAAGCCGACAAGATTATCAAGTCCTTGCGATCGAGTTCTGGTTTCAGCGTGACAAGAATCGATTCCAAAGTCCCATCCATTCGCCAGCTACTGGAATATTGAGCCACCTCCTTTCCCAGCCCCAGTAAGGTATGGCGCTGCACACAAAGCGGAGTCGAGCCATTAACTCGGAAATTGGCATCTATGGCATACAACTCTCCCTCAGAGTCTTCCAGCACGTCGAAGCCAATAACGCCGAAATAACCCTGTTGGTGAGCATATTTACCAATAGCGGCAATCATCTCAAAAAACCTACTCATGTCGGTTTCGCGGTAGTGAATTAGTCCCCCTAAATAGCTACCTTCTGGGGTGACAAGTTGACTGGTAGTGCCGATGAGCGTGATATTTCCGGTTTTGCTTACATAGAACTGCACGCAAAAGTTCTGCACTTCATTCTTGACGAATTCCGAGACAATAATCGTATCCAGCAACTTGATATCGAGATATTTCCTCACTTCCTGCAAGCAGTAGTTCAAATCGCTGGCACTTTTGATAATATAAGTGCCTTCTCCAGAAAGTCCGTGGGATGTTTTAATCAAGTAGGGGAATTGCTCTGGTAACTGAATGCTTTCGAGATTGACTTCGTGCAGATTGTAGGTTTGGTATTTCGGACATTGCACGCCTAATTCTGCTAGCGTGGCTTTGCTGAGTAAGTGGTAGTGGATGTCAGGATGGACGGCGTGTTTTTCTGGTTTGAGATTGTCGAAGGGAAATAGACTCAGGAGTTTGTCAAAGCGATCGCTTACGCTGAGATCTTCGAGATAAGTTGAGCAGTCTATCATCTCCATACTGCTGTAGCTGAAGCCAAAATGCTCCCGCCAATAGTCCATCAGCGAGTTCGGCGGCTGATTAATCACAATCCCTGGGATGGCATCGCCTAACACAGCCAGATTTTTCCAAGGTTCCTTCTGACCAATCTTGTCGAAAGAAGTTTTGGTGGCTTCACTGCTGCCGTCTTGAATAAAGTATTTTTTCCTGTTGGGGTAAGCAGCCCAACTCGCAGTTGCAGGGTAATTTAGGATGAACGCATAACGTGCATCTGTGATGTCTGCAGCAAATAAATCGGAAAGAGAATTACCCTGAAAGTAAGGAAAGTCGTATGTTGAGTTCATAATAAACCTTCAAGTAGAGTTTGAATTGAACTGTTTTGCCCGCCACTAAGTAGCTCGACATAATTAAAAGTAGGGTGGGCAATGCCCGCCCTACAAATTGAAAAAATGTTTATTGATGTCCAGCTACTTAATACCTAGGAAACAAGATATTAGTTGCGGAATTTTAACACTCTCCAACTAGAGAGAATGCAGCCTCAATAATTTCAATGATGGACGAGTTGTTTTTTCTTAGTGAACACAGCCACCTTGTCCATTCCTGAGGTTATATAAGCACAAGCCATGTCGGTTGAGTTATGCGCCCAGCCAACCCGCCCTTGAGGGTCAATGAGGATGCACCCAGCTTCTCCGGCCACCTTAGATGCCAGAGTCTCAATTGCCATCTGCGCTGCATCGTCTGGGTGCTTGCCGGACGCGAGAATGTCGATCGCCGTCTTAGCCAGAACTACTGGTATAATCGACTCGCCATCGCCTGTGGTCGAGCAAGCGCCCTGTTCATTTTCAGCAAACAAGCCTGAGCCGATAATGGCGCTGTCGCCGACGCGACCGGCGGGCTTATTCATAGTGCCGCCTGTTGAGGTACCGGCAACTAAGATGCCGCTGCTGTCCAAAGCTACACAACCAACGGTATTGGGGCGGTCAATAACTTCTTTTTCCTCCTCCCACTCTTCCTGTTGCTCATCAGCGATTAAGTCTTCTTTTTTACACATCTCGGCTCCATTTTCGGCCGCAAAATGTTCTGCGTGATCCGCTACTAAGAACATGGGTTTTTTATCCATAATCTTTCGCGCCACGGAGATGGGATGGCGCACCCCTTTAACATTTGCGAGGGCTCCCCAAGCTAAGGAACCGCCTTCCATCATCGCTGCGTCTAGCTCTACCTCTCCCTTGCTGTTGAGAACCGATCCAAAGCCTGCGTTAAATGTCTGGTCAGCTTCCAGAACCCGGATAGCTGCCTCAACAGCTTCTGCTGCGGTACCCCCGCTTGTGAGCACTGCCCAACCAGCTTCTGCTGCTGCGGTACAGCCTGCATTGTTGGCTGCAACCTTCTCTTCTGAGATGGTTTTTGCTCCACCGTGAACAATAATACTCAGTACCATAAATTTCCTTTTTTTTATCTGGAACTCTACTTAAAAATTCCTTATATCAATCAACTTATTCTAAGCAATTTTTAAGTATTTTATTTGATGCTAGTTATATAGGCTAGCGGTGTTGAATTTAGGATTCGTCTATCTTCAGATATAATTATTATTGTCGAAATTGGTATTCCTCCCGACCGAGATATTTACGAATTATTAATATATATGTTGCCCAAGTTATGTCAAAAGTTTGAGCACATTTAGCTTCGAGTTAGTTAATGAAATTGAAAGAGTGTGGGAGTAAAGACGAGGTAAAACTTAAGGGGATGCACTACACCTTAACAGGCAAAATCGGTGAACGTGAAGAAGGAGACTTTGAGAGACAATAAGTGCGATCAACCTTCACATCACTCTGAGCCTTTCTGCTTACCCGCCAAAAACCCGCGCAGCCGCAACAAACTAGCGGTTTTCCCCAGATTCAGTGGCAGCCGCGACACTTCCTGGAACCGAGACTGCACTCAACCGTCGCCCCAATACCACTCGTGAAAAATAAAAATGAGATCCCCCTCCAACAATGTAGCGATCGAACTTTGGACTTTTATCATTGATCTAAATTGTGTAGCCGGTCTTTAATTTTTGTGCTGCGACTCATCAATTCAGACTGACAGCGTTCCCAGTAAATTTTAGAGACGCGATCGCCCTGATTCTGACGCCAACACTCGGCAAACAGCCGCGCCGCTTCAAATAACTTCCCTTCCGAGTAAATCGCCAAAGCTTCTGCAAACAATTCCAGCGTAGCTAACTTGCCCGCTTTGATTTCTGGGGTATCAGCATCAAAAACGCGATCGAGCTCACATAACAGCCATTCCATCAATCATAGCTGACGCAATAATTGTATAAGCCTGTACCCAAGCTTTTTCAGTTTCCGGTGTCCACTCTAAACCCATCTGCGCCTTCAAGGCTTGAATGAGTGCATTAGCGACAACAGGAAAATGTTCTACTACCACGCCATATTTGGCATGAGTTGCACCTAATCCTTTAGCAAAAACATTAATTAACTTAGGTTTCCGTAAATTTTCAATTATTATTTCTAAGCTTTGCCAAAGCTTTTCTTTTTGCTGCCCCATGTTTGTATTACTAAAAAGAGTTTTAATCTGAGAAGAACTCTCAAAAAGTATTTCATAAAAGTTACTGACAAATTCATCAGAGTGAGGTTTAACTAATGCTAAAGTTCTCTCTAAGAGCTCGACGTTTAAAGTGATAGTTTTTTGTTCACACCAGTCAAAATAAATTTGAGCAACCTGATCCGAAGGGCAGAGGTTTAAACATTGAGCAAATAATTCTGTGGCTTGGATAAATTTCTGTTGTCGATATAAGCTCACCCCTTGCTCGAATAAATCTTTTGTGGCTAATTTACCTCGCTTTGTTTCAGGAATATCGGCCTCAAAAACTTCATAAATTGTAGATAAGTTTACTTTTCCCTTAACACTAACTTGAGCAATCATTCGCATAGCATAATTGCTAGGATTAGCTAATTTATTAAAAGTCTGCTGTGTAATCAGTAAAGCAACACCATAATTTTTTGTTAATCCTTCCACACGAGAAGCTAAATTCACCGCATCACTAATTACCGTCGTATCCATGCGATTTTGCCCGCCCACCGTGCCTAACATTAAATTCCCAGTATTAATGCCAATGCCAATCTTAATCGGGGCATAACCAGAATTAACCCGCTCTTGATTGTATACTTGAAGTTGATGCAGCATGGCAATACTGGCGTTTACTGCATTATCAGCATTACCGCTAAATAGCGCCATAATCGCATCACCAATATATTTATCAATAAAGCCATTATTTTCAATAATCGCCGATTCCATCCGAGATAAATAAGCATTAATAAAATGAAAGTTTTCCTCCGGCGTCATACTTTCCGAAAGCGTAGTAAAGTCCCGAATATCGGAAAATAGCACCGACATTTCTAACTGCACTTGGTCGCCCAATTCCACATCAATGATACTTGCTTTCTCTAAAAACTGGAGGAATTGATTGGGAACGAAACGCTCGTAAGCTTTGTTGATTTGGAACAATTTATCGGTAAATCTGATTCGCTCTGTTTCGGCTTTTTTGCGCTCTGTGATATCTTGAAAGGCTACCATTGCATAAGAAATATTGTCGTTTTCATCATAAATTGGTGTACCCCAAGCTTCGATCGGAATAATCTTGTTGCCTTGGTGAATTTCCATATCATCTACAGTGGCACTTTCGCCACTCAACGCCCGCGTAGTTGGCAATTCGGCAGAGGGATATTCCTCCTCTGTTCCAGCTTGATAAATTTGATAAACGTCTGGTATTTGCTCGGTGGTGACTTCAGGAATAACTCCTTTACCCAATAATTGAATAGCAGCGCGATTACTATAGTAAAGTTTGCCATCCGCATCCAGCACTGACACCCCCACTGGAATTGCTTCTAAAAATTGAGCGAGTCGGTTCTCACTTTCGCGGACTTCTGTATAAAGCTTAGAATTTTGGATCGAGATCGCCGCTTGTCCAGATAACACTTTTAATAGTTCCACTCTTTCTGGGGTAAAAGCTCCGGCTGTCAGATTATTTTCTAGGTAAACAATACTAATGATTTGAGCTTGGTTAATCAGCGGCACGCATAAAATTGATTTGGGCTGATGCTTTTGGATGTAGGGGTCGTTGGTAAATTGTCCCGATCGCACAGCATCATCTAGTACCACGCTTTCTTGAGTGCGGGCCACATAATTGACAATCGCTTTGGAAAGTTCCTGACAATCTTCAACGGGGAGTGAGTGCAAGACGGTGACTTGTTCAAAATTTATTGTCCCTTCAGCTTCAATTAACAGCGTTCCTTGGCTGTACAAAATCAGATAGCCTCGTTGCGCCCCTGCATTTTCAATCAAAATTTTCATCAAACTAGACAGTAGTTTATCTAGCATTATTTCACCGTAAATCGCCTGAGAAGCTTTCATCACCGTGGTGATATCTAAGTTGTTACCCGAACCAATTGCCGTCACTGATGCGGTAGTTTTAGTGTTTTTTCTTCCCGATTGAGTTGCCCCCAATAACTGGCGATATCGCGTTTCTAAATCTGTTACCTTCGCAGTAGCTCCCCATTGGACATAACAATAGTACGCCTCAATCATGTAGGTTTGAGCAATTTTTTCTTTGCCCCATTCTAGATAAAACTTGGCAGCTAGTTCGTTGGCTAGTGCTTCTTCATTGAGGAATAGATTTTGTTTAGCTCCAGCAATGGCGCGATCGTACAAGTCTATTGCCTCAGCTTTATTGCCCAAGACTCGATGTTTTTCTGCCTCCACTAAATACCATTTATGCAGATAATTCATGGGAGCATTTTGCGCCCACTGTTGTAAAGTGGTTTGATGTGTTTGTACCTGAGCGATAATTTCTACTTGCTCAATTTCTAGCTGTGTGGGAAATAGCGCCAAGTGTGTTAGGGCGGCATAGAAATGGAAAATGAGAAAATAAACACTTCCCGATACTGCCATCAAATACGACTTAACTTGGGTAATGTGGTATATGGCAGCCGAATAGTTGCCAAACGAGTAAGCAAGAAGTAGTTTGTTGATGTAGATAAAAACGATCGATGTGAATTGATTGTTCTGATAGCGCTTAGGAATCATTACAGTTTCATCGTATGCAGTTCCTATTAAGCAATCCGGTTGACTGACACATTCCGTCAAGTTTTGCACCGTCTGCCGCATCAAATTCAAAGAATCCTGACCAGAATAGTGCTTTACCAGATCTAAGGCAGTGCTGTAATCTGCTAGTTCGGGTTCCCAAGTATCTAGTTCTACCCCACCAAAAAAGTTGGCAGAAAAGTAAATACTTATGTTGTAGCCAGCCCATAGAAAGTCGCCAGTTTCTCTGCCCGCCGTGTAGCCATCTTTTAGCGTTGTTACCGTTGCTAAGAGAGATTCTTGGTGATGCTGAATCCAAGCACCAAACACAAACAGAATCATGGACTTGAATTCCGGCACATTGAACCGATCCAGCAATGAAAGTGCTAATTTACCAAAGCCATAGCCCGTTTCTACATCTCCCAAAAAGGCACACAACACCATGCCGTGCATCACATACCCCACCGTCGATGCGGGTGCATTCCCAAAGGAGAGCGATAAACTCACCATAGTAGAGCTAACTAGCGGCGTTAGACTCGGCATTGTTTGAAAAATGGGTGCAAATAACATTCTGAAGAGTTGCATAGCTGCCCGAGTCTGTGGATTTGTCATCAAAGGCAAGTCAACCAGTTGCTTGATCTGTCTGTCCTGAAGTTGGCTAGCCAGGGCTTGCAACGCTTTACCAATCGTGGCTTTGTCAGGTTCGCTGGGGAAATCGATTCCCAATAGTCGCAGGGCCTCTCTACCGACTGCGATGGCCTCCAACATCTTGCCCTGAGCTGTCTGGGTGGCAATTAAAATTTCGTAAATTTTGATTTTGTCTAAAATTGTCTGAGCATTCTGCAATACCTGTGCTGCCCGCTGTTCCATAACCTCAAGGTTAGCATTCAAATAGGCGGCTTCGGTAGCAGCAACATAAAGATTCAGGGTCAACTCATACTGAGTTTGCCAGCAGTTAGCTGTCAGTAGATCAATCCCTGTTTGCAGATAGATATTTGCCGCAGCGTAGGCGGTAGAACTTCTTGCCTTACCTCCGGCTTTTAAGTTAAGTTGGGCTAAAAATTCCCGTTCGCTTGGCTGGCTGATTAATTCTTGCCCTAAATTCAAATGCCCGACAATATCAAACAGTTTTTCCTCTTTTTGCTTTTCTGAGTAATTTTGCTGAAGTAACTGTCCGATTTTGAGATGGGTGGCTTGTTTTTGGTCGTCAGAAATCAATGAATAAGCTGCTTGCTGAACGCGATCGTGCAGGAACTTATAAGTGGGATTAGCAACAGACTGATTCGGGGATTGAGCATCTGTTTGAATGAAGTTATAGCCTTCTGTAATCTGCAAAATAAGTCCTTCTTGCAAGGCTTTCCACAATACTGATGCCGTTGGGTCGGGTAATTCTTCGCTGACGACTGCCAATGTCTCTAAATCAAACTGCGCCCCAATGCAAGCCGCCAATTTTAGAATATCCTGAGTTTTGGCTGGCAATTTCTGCAATTGCACCGCCATAAACTCCACCACATCCGAGGCGTGGGTAAGTCTAGCTTGAGCAATATCGCACTGCCAATGCCGTACATCCCAGTCAAAGATAATTTGGCCATCTTCATGCAATGCCTTGAGGAATTGAGTAGAGAAAAAGGGATTACCTTGGGTTTTTTGATAAACCAATCCTGTCAAGGGTTGAGCAAAAGATAAATCGCTAATCAGCGTATCTGCTACCAACTGATTCAGATCTGCTAAACGCAAAGCTTGCAGCGTAATTGTATTCACCGCTGCCCCAGACTTCACAATCTCATCCACCGTCAACATAAACGGATGAGTAGGGGACACTTCATTATCACGATAAGCACCTAATACTAACAGATGCCCCCTATCCTGTATTAACAGTTGTAATAACTTCAAAGATGCGCCATCCGCCCACTGCAAATCGTCCAAAAATATCACTAACGGATGTTCGGCGGTGGTAAATACTTGCATAAATTTCTGCATCAGCAAATTAAACCGATTTTGGGCTGCACTCCCCGACAATTCTAGTGCAGGACTTTGAGCGCCAATGATGCGTTCTAATTCAGGAATTACATCAATCAATACTTGCCCACTCTCGCCTACTGCGGTGAGAATTAGGGTTTGCCATCTGTGTAACTGAGCGTCACTTTCTGATAATAATTGTCCCATCAATTCCCGAAATGCTTGCACAAATGCACTGAAGGGGATATTGCGCTGGAATTGGTCGTATTTGCCTTTAATAAAATAGCCACGCTGTCGCGCGATCGACTTATGGACTTCGTTCACGACTGCGGTTTTACCAATGCCAGAAAAGCCAGCCACCAGCATCATTTCGGCGCTACCTATACTAACTCGTTCAAATGTGGCTAATAGATGAGAAATTTCAGTTTCCCTACCGTATAACTTTTCGGGAATCAGAAAATGGTCTGTAATATCCTGCGTTCCCAAGTTAAATTCTGCTATGCTATCGGTTTCTTGTAATTGAACCAGACACATTTCTAAGTCGTGTTTTATTCCCAAGGCAGTTTGATAGCGATTTTCGGCGTTCTTCGCCATCAGTTTACTGACAATTTGAGACACTATTAGGGGAATTACTGGCTCAATTTCGTGCGTGGGTACTGGCTGTCTGGCAATATGGCAGTGAACCAATTCTAAAGCGTCCTCTGTCTCAAAAGGCAGTTTTCCTGTGAGTAATTCATAAAAAGTAACGCCAAGGGAGTAAAAATCCGTTCGGTAATCGAGAGTACGATTCATCCTGCCAGTTTGTTCCGGCGATAAGTAAGCGAGGGTACCTTCTAAAATGTTGGGGTTTTTCAGTATCGGTGTTTCTCTGGTTAACTGAGTGGAAATGCCAAAATCAATAATTTTTAATTGTTCCGTTTCCGGGTTGTAAACAATATTTGAGGGGTTGATATCTTTGTGGATGATGTTGGCGCTGTGAATTTGCCCTAAAGTTTCAGTTGTGGCAATAGCGAGGAGCAAAAATTCTTCAAGAGTAAACGAGCGCTGCTGCATCCAAATTGTCAAGGACTCGCCGCCAAAGTCCTCTACAAACATCACGAGGCTGTTTTGGTATTTTTGCAAGTCATAGACTCGCACGACTCCCGCCTCTTTTAGCTCTTGGGTGATGCGGTATTCGGTGCGGTAGCGCACCAATTATTGAGGTGTGGGGTAGCTTTCTTTGAGAAGTTTGAGGATAATCGGCAGGTTATCTGCTTCCCGAATGGCCCGGTAAACTAGAGAGTTGGCGCTTTCATAGAGAAGTTTCACAACGGTAACGCCTGGAATCGAGAGCATATTGATGTTTTTGCTAAAAATTAACGCTAAGTCAAAACGCACCAGCTTTGTGTATAGATTAGCACGTTAGAAAGGACAAAATGCGGTTTGTTAACAAAGGTTGAGTTTTTGGGCTAACAGCCTGCAAATACTTTGTGGTAGCCCCGATTTCGATCGCCTAGTGCATAGGATGCCTCAACAGTCGATCGTACTTTTGCTTTGATTTTCAGCCCACATTACGCAGCCTGGAGTGTGACACAGCATAATTACGCAGAAAACTCTATTTTAAAAATAATAAATTATGGCTTTAAAAGGTTTTTTATCAGTTAATGTACGGTATAAAACTACAAATTATAGCTTTATTGCTGGCTAAAAATAAGTAAAAACCGCTCGTGACAGTTGAGGGTGCAGAATTTGGGTTTCAGGTAAAGCAACCGCCCTGATGGTGACGAGGTTCTTAATCGCTAAGTTTACGCCGCAGTTGACCGCACTGAGCAGCCAATACCTTAAACTTATAATTGTCAGATACGTGCTCTGCCAGCTCAAAGCTAATGAAACCAGCCTTCTTTTCTATACATGGTGCTGCAATGCTAGCGATCGCAGCCACTATTTTGAGTACATCGGTGGTACAAGGACAACCCATTGTTCCCGCACCCGATCGCACTGGCACTACTGTCACACCTAGCGGCGATCGCTTGAATATCACAGGCGGCCAAACTTCTAGAGATGGAGCGAATCTTTTCCACAGTTTCCAACAGTTTGGACTTACCGAAGGGCAGATTGCTAATTTTATCTCTAATCCCGCTATTCGGAACATCTTAGGACGGGTAGTAGGCGGCAATCCTTCTATTATTAACGGTTTAATTCAAGTAAGTGGCGGCAATTCTAACCTGTTTTTAATAAATCCTTCGGGCATTATCTTTGGCCCTAATGCTAGCTTGAATCTTCCGGCAGCCTTTACAGCTACTACGGCTACTAACATCGGTTTTGATTCCGGTTTGTTCAATGTTGCCGGAGCGAACGATTACAGTACGCTGATAGGAACTCCGAACAGTTTTTACTTTGATCTCAGCAAACCTGGAAGTATCATCAATGCAGGTAATTTAGCAGTTATGCCGGGACAAAGTATAACTTTAATTGGCGGCACAGTTGTCAACACTGGTTCCCTCAATGCTCCCCAAGGTAATATTATTGTCGCTGCTGTTCCGGGTGAGAATGCTGTTCGTATTAGTCAAGAAGGGCATTTATTAAGTTTAGAAATAGCGGTTGTTGACGGGGGAGTGTTGGCACAGAATGGGCAATTCTCTCTGCCTTTGTCTCTTCCGCAATTGCTTGCGGGCGCAGGTAGGAACTCTGCTACTGGTATCTCCGTTAACGGTGCAGGAGAAGTGGTTTTGACGGCGGGTTTGAAGGTGGAAAGCGGAGATGTGGCGATCGCTAGTTCTACTGTTAATAGTCAGAATGCTACACTCTCGGCAGCACGTAATCTCACTTTGGTAGAAAGCCAGCTACTTACTGAGAACAACTTGTATCTGTTGGCAGGAGATACGGTGCGGGTGCGGGATGGAAATAACGCTTTCAGGGCGATCGCAGGCGGCAATCTTACTGTACAAGGCAATCAAAATATTGATATCTTCGCGCTAAATTACCCTAACCCTGCATTCCAATCCGCAGGGGATATCACATTATTGAGCAATGGCAATGTTTCGGGCGATGCTCACTTCGCTGCGGGAGGTAATGTAAGTATTCTCACATTGTCTGGCAACGGTGGCAGTTTTTTGAGTTTGTACGACCCGATTATTAGCTCCGAGGGAGATGTGAGATTTGGTGATTATACTGGAACCTCACTTAAGGTAGAAGCAAAAGGCGCGATCGCGGCGGGAGATATTAGTATCATTGGGCCAGATACTACTTTGTCAGGTTCCGCCGATCCAGATGCGGCGGTGCTTTCAGGTAGTGCAGCTTTAATTCTGCGATCGGGCGTTTCGACTCTGGCGAATCCTGCCAATGTGCCGCCGAATGTCACCGCAGGGGAGACATTTTTTGCTTCGCCCGGTGTTGCTTCGGGCAATAGCATTGGAGTGGGAGCGATTTCGACAGCAGGCGGGCCTGTGATTTTGGAATCAGCAGGGGACATTGCGCTGGATGCGATCGCGACTTCTGGCGGTAATATTACTCTCAATGCTGGTAGCGACATCGCCGTTACAGGCACTCTTCAGTCTACTGGCGGCAGTATTGACCTCACGGCTGGCAATCTTCTCACAGTCAGCGGCACTTTTACAGATAGTAACGGTGTAAATGTGAGCATTTCTAGCGCTAATGGCACAAGTGGCGGCGCAATTACTATTCGCCACGCGGGGAGCACTACTACACCTTTTATTGTCGGCGATGCGACAACGAATGGGACGGCGGGAGCCATTACATCAGGTTCCGAGACAATTTCGCCACAGTTTGCGGTGCCCGTGCCACCTAGCACTTACACTCAGGGCAATATTGCGATCAGTTCTTCTGCGCTATCTCCAACACCAAATACTCCAACACCAACACCAAATACTCCAACACCAACACCAAATACTCCAACACCAACACCAAATAC
>NZ_JAUBTK010000014.1:0-28622 GCF_036702455.1 Microcoleus sp. D2_18a_D3 | reverse complement strand
CCAACACCAAATACTCCAACACCAACACCAAATACTCCAACACCAACACCAAATACTCCAACACCAACACCAAATACTCCAACACCAACACCAACTACTCCAACACCAACACCAACACCAACATCTCCAACACCAACATCTCCAACACCAACACCAACACCAACATCTCCAACACCAACATCTCCAACACCAACACCAACACCACTACCGGATATCTCAATTACCAATACGATCGCTCAATCTGACAACCTGAATATCATTAATAGAATTGAATCTATTTTTAACTACAGATCCGATTGGGTAAGCGAAGTTGTCCAAACGGCATCGCCTCTAAATATAGTTAGCGCCAGCGATATCACAGGGCTAATCGATAGAGGCGATATCTCTCAAGCCGCTTTGTTTATGGATATCTTCTATAGCCAACAAGTGGGGTCATACATTAACCAGGAAATCAGGCGGGACTTGCAATCTTTTACGGCCATACAGCAAAGAACTAGAATCATCGCCAGCCAAACTGGTAAAAAAACAGCCATTATCTACGCCTTATCCCGCCCTGAACAATTAGACCTGATCATCGTCCCCCCTACTGGCATCGCCATTCATAAAGCCATCCCCGCCGCCCGGCGGGAAACTTTGATGCAAGTCGCCGGCAGCTTCAGGTCTGAACTCCTTAATTCCAGAAACATCAATACTGAGAGCTATTTGCCACCATCCCAACAACTTTACCAGTGGATGATTGCCCCCTTGGAAGCTGATTTGAAAGCTCAGGGCATCGATACGCTAGTTTTTAGTATGGATGCGGGGTTGCGAACGCTCCCCTTAGCCGCCCTCCATGACGGTTCTCAATTTCTAGTAGAAAAATACAGCATCGGACTCATTCCCAGCGTCAACTTAACGGATACTAGCTATGAAAGTGTTAAAAATGCTGAAGTTTTAGCAATGGGAGCCTCACAATTTACCAATAACCAACCCTTGCCAGCAGTGCCTGCAGAACTTAATGCTATTGCCTCCGAATGGAAAGGCGAATCCTTCCTCAACCAAGCCTTTACTCTCAACAATCTTAGGTCGCAACGCACCGCCCAAGCCTTTCGGATTATTCACCTCGCCACTCACGGAGAATTTAAGTCAGGAGCACCGAGCAATTCTTATATTCAGTTATCAGATAGAAGGTTAACACTCGATCGCGTGCGCGAACTAGGGTGGAATCAGCCACCTAAAGTTGAGCTATTGGTGTTGAGCGCTTGCAAAACTGCTGTGGGTGATAAGGACACCGAATTAGGTTTTGCGGGGTTAGCTGTGCAAGCGGGGGTGAAGTCAGTTTTGGCGAGTCTTTGGTACGTCAGCGATGAAGGTACTTTAGGGTTAATGGCTGAATTTTACCATCATTTAAAGGTCGCGCCTATTAAAGCCGAAGCCTTACGGCAAGCTCAAATCGCTATGCTCAAAGGTCAAGTTCGCATTGAAAATGGCCGTTTAATTTTGTCAAACTCAAATAAGGATTTAGAATTGCCACCAGAATTAGCTAAACTGACTAATGAAAATCTCTCCCATCCATTTTATTGGTCGGGCTTTACGATGATTGGGAGTCCTTGGTAATGTCATTGCAAGGAACAAAGCAATCGTAAGGACTTTAGGCGTAGCTCGCAATCAGATGCTAGTTGATGAAGTGTAGGGACACGGCAATGCCGTGTCCCTACGGGGATAGAACGATAGGCGGGGGTACTTCATAAACTTGGAATCTGCTGTAAGTTTTATTTGAGTGAGATATATAAAATTTAACAAGTAAAGAGGTTGCATAATGATACAGCAAAAACTTGTTTCAACTCTAGTTTTTTTTGACTCAAATGTAGAAGATTACCAGAGTTTAATTAGCGGCGTTTCCCCAAATGCTGAAATAATTATCCTAGATAAAACGCGGGATGGCATTGAGCAAATCACCGAAAGGTTAGCAATTGAACAAAATATAGAAGCAATCCATATCATCTCTCACGGTAGTCCAGGTGCAGTACAACTCGGTGCAAATACACTCAACAGCAGCAATATAGAAAGTTTCGCCCCTCAACTCAAACAGTGGCGCAAAGCATTAATTCCCGGTGCCGATATTCTCCTCTACGGGTGTAATGTCGCCGCCGATATATCGGTGAAAATTGACAGCCCCGACATCACCCACATCCCCCACATTCCCCACATCCGCCAGGGGTTAAAACCCCTGTCTCATAGCTTAAGTCGGTTAAAACCGACTGAAGACAATCAAGACAATTCATTTATTCAGTCCTCCACCGAGGACTTTCGCTATCAGACGGGGGTTTTAACCCCCGGCGGGACTGGTGTTAAACCGACTGGTGTTAAGCCCACAAAACCTAACCAATTCCTCCAACGCCTGAGTGAATTAACTGGTGCCGACATCGCCGCCTCCGCTAACGCCACCGGCAATGCCAAACTAGGCGGAGACTGGGAACTGGAAGTACAAACAGGCCTCCTTGAAACACCAATACCATTTAACGCCAACACCCTCACAAGCTACGGTGGCATACTAGGCTTCGCCCCCAAAGTTGACTTCCCTACAGGCACTAACCCCTACTCCGTCAGCATCGGCGACTTCAACGGCGACGGCCTCCCTGACTTAGCTGTGGCGAGCTTCGACAACACCGCCTCCATCCTGCTCAACACCACCGCCACGGGAGCAGCCACCCCCACTTTTGCCACCAAAGTAGACTTCGTTACTGACACTCGCCCCCGATCCGTCAGCATCGGCGACTTCAACGGCGACGGCCTCCCTGACTTAGCTGTGGCCAACGCGCGCAGCAACACCACCTCGATCCTGCTGAACACCACCGCCACAGGAGCCACCACCCCCAGCTTCGCCACCAAAGTTGACTTCACAACTGGGAGTAACGCCTACTCCGTCAGCATCGGCGACTTCAACGGCGACGATCTCCCTGACTTAGCTGTGGCGAACGCTGGCAGCACCAGCGCCTCGATCCTGCTGAACACCACCGCCACAGGAGCCACCACCCCCAGCTTCGCCACCAAAGTTGACTTCACTACTGGAGATCTACCCTTTTCAGTCAGCATCGGCGACTTCAACGGCGACGGCCTCCCTGACTTAGCTGTGGCGAACCGGAGCAGCAACACCACCTCGATCCTGCTGAACACCACCGCCACAGGAGCCACCACCCCCAGCTTCGCCACCAAAGTTGACTTCACAACTGGCAATAACCCCTACTCCGTCAGCATCGGCGACATCAACGGCGACGGGAAACCAGACTTAGCAGTGGCGAACTTCAGCAGCAACACCGCCTCCATCCTGCTCAACACCACCGCCACGGGAGCAGCCACCCCCACTTTCGCCCCCCAAGTTGACTTCCCTACTGGCACTGGCCCCGTCTCCGTCAGCATCGGCGACATCAACGGCGACGGCCTCCCTGACTTAGCTGTGGCCAACGGGCGCAGCACCAGCGCCTCGATCCTGCTCAACACCACCGCCACCAACGCCACCACCCCCACCTTCGCCACCCAAGTGGACTTGACAACTGGCAGTGGCAGTTTCCCCTACTCTGTCAGCATCGGCGACCTCAACGGCGACGGCCTCCCTGACTTAGCTGTGGCGAACAACGGCAGCAACAGTGCCTCCATCCTGCTCAACACTACCCCCAAAGTTACCGCTGTCACCGCCACCACCCCTGACGGCAGCTACGGCGTCGGTACCGCGCTCGCCATTACCGTCACCTTCGATCAAGCCGTCACCGTCACCGGCACACCCCAACTACAACTAGAAACCGGCACAACTGACCAATTTGCCAACTACGCCTCTGGTAGTGGCACTACAGCCCTCACCTTCAACTATGTAGTCCAAGCGGGAGACACCTCTCCTGACTTAGAATATTTCTCCACAAATGCCCTCACCCTCAACGGGGGCACAATTAAAGATAATTTGAGTGTAGATGCCATCTTAACCCTCCCCACTACCGCCTCAGTCAACTCTCTAGGCGGTAGTAAAGCAATAGTTATTGATACTGCTGCACCAACTGTTGCCTTAACATCCGCACCCGCAACAACAGTAAATGGTTTATTTAGCGTCACTGCTACCTTTAGTGAAAATGTCACCGGCTTTGATAATACTGATATCACCCTCGCCAATGGTACTGTCAGTAACTTTGTCACAGTTGATCCCAAAACCTACACTTTTGATGTCACACCGAATGCCGATGGCGCTGTCACAGTTGATGTACTTGCAGCAACAGCTACGGATACTGCCAGTAATAACAATACCGCTGCCACTCAACTAACTCGTACTGCTGATGTTACACCGCCAACTGTTGCCTTAACATCAACTTCAGCAACAACAATAAATGCCCCATTTTTAGTCACAGCCACTTTCAGTGAAAATGTGACAGGATTTAGTGCGAGTGGCATTAATGTTACTAACGGTACGGTTAGCGGTTTTACAGGTACCGGCACGACTTATAATTTTACAGTCACACCGAATGCTGATGGCGCTGTCACAGTTGATGTACTTGAGAATAAAGCTACGGATACTGCGACTAATAACAATACCGCTGCAACTCAACTGGTTCGTACTGCTGATGTGACACGGCCAACTGTTGCCTTAACCTCTGCATCACCGACAACAATTAATGCCCCATTTTTAGTCACAGCCACTTTCAGTGAAAATGTGACAGGATTTAGTTCGAGTGGCGTTAATGTTACTAACGGTACGGTTAGCGGTTTTACAGGTAGCGGCACGACTTATAATTTTACAGTCACACCGAATGCTGATGGCGCTGTCACAGTTGATGTACTTGAGAATAAAGCTACGGATACTGCGACTAATAACAATACCGCTGCAACTCAACTAACTCGGACTGCTAATATCACCGCACCTACTGCTAGCTTGGCTGCCGTTTCTAACATTACTATAGGTGGTGGTACAAGTCAGACATTGACAGTTACTTTCACTGATAGTAGTGGAGTAGATGTTAGCAGTTTAGATAATTCTGACCTGGTAGTAAATTGGTCAGGTGGTGCAATTCCCGCTACATTTGTCAGCGTCGATACTAATAGTAATGGCACACCTCGCACGGCCACTTATTCTCTAACTCCGCCTGGGGGAAGTTGGGATGATACAGATAATGGCAGTTACGCTGTTAATTTGCAAGCATCGCAAGTAAAAGATACTTTTGGCAATCAAGTTGTAGGTAGCAATTTAAGCAGTTTTACTGTTAACATTGCCACGCCAACACCGACTCCAACGCCAACACCGACTCCAACGCCAACACCGACTCCAACGCCAACTCCGACTCCCACGCCAACTCCGACTCCAACTCCGACTCCAACGCCAACTCCAACTCCAACGCCAACACCGACTCCCACGCCGACTCCCACGCCAACGCCGACTCCCACGCCGACTCCCACGCCGACTCCCACGCCGACTCCCACGCCGACTCCCACGCCAACACCGACTCCAACACCGACTCCAACACCGACTCCAACTCCAGGTACTTCCGCTGTCCTTTTCCTTGAACCACTTGGCAGTACCGACGTACTCGAAAGCTTGGGCAGCGATATATACAAAGTGCGACTAAATACTCAACCAACTGCTAATGTCACCGTCGCCATTACCCCTGAAACTCAAGTTACTGTCAGCCTACCTGCCCTTACTTTTACTCCCGCCAATTGGAATGTCCCCCAAACGGTAACGGTGACTGCGGTTGACGATGCGGTTGTTGAGGGCGATCGTGTCAGCCCAATTAGCCACGCCACTACCAGCACTGACACACTGTATAATAATCTCGTCGCCCCTCTCACAGTCAATATCAGCGATAACGATAACTTAGGCGATGTCACAACCTTGTTGAAAAAGTCAGTAATCGGTTTGACAGATAAGGACGATCGCCTCACAGGATCGCCATTGAATGACATTATCCACGCACGCCCCGGCAATGACTATCTTCATGGCAAAGCAGGGGATGATTTGCTTTACGGACAAAAAGGTGATGACGGCATCAGGGGCGGTGATGGCAATGACCTTATTTTTGGTGGCCAAGGGAGTGAATTTATTCAGGGCGATCGCGGTATTGACTTGATTTACGGAGGTAAGGGAAACGATCGCATTTACGGAGGCGATGGCGACGATATATTGTTTGGCGACGGGGGCAATGACTACTTATTTGGAGAAATGGGTGCCGACACTCTCACAGGCGGATTGGGTTTTGATGTGTTTGCGATCGCGATCGGTACTGGTGGAACAGACTTAGCCGCCGCTGATGTGATTACTGATTTTACCCTCAATCAAGACAAAATTGATTTAATTAGCCCCCTGGCTTTTAACCAGTTAAATATTTATCAAGGAACAGGCGCTTTTGTTAGCGATACAATAATTCAGTATCAGGTAACAGGGGAATATTTAGCTATATTGAAAGGAGTTACTGCCAGCAGTATAGTTCAGGCAGTAACTTTTTAGACTTCGTATGTTGTTGCGCTTTAGCGCTAAAGCGCAACAACATACCTACCACATTTCGATCGCCTAGTTTGTAGGGTGTCTCAGCAGTCGATCGCACTTTTGCCTTGATTTTCAGGTATAGCAACCGCTTAATGTAAATGGTGTAGCCTGTCTTTGATTTTTGTGCGAGTCACCAATGCAGACTCACAGCGTTCCCAGTAAATTTTAGCAACGCGATCGCCCGGATTCTGACGCCAACACTCGGAAAACAGCCGCGCCGCTTCAAATAACTTCCCTTCCGAGTAAAGTGCCCTAGCTTCTGCAAACAATTCCAGCGTAGCTAACTTTGCCTGTTTAATTTCTGGCGGATCTGCATCAAACACCTCATAAATCGTCACAGCTTCGGATTTTCCCTTGACTTTTACCGTGTCTAGAGTGCGGATTGTGTACTGAGATGGATTTTTCAGGCGCGCATAAGTTGGCTGAGTAATTAACAGCGAAACCCCATAATTTTTTGTCAAACTTTCCACGCGAGAAGCTAAATTAACGGCATCACTAATTACTGTCCCGTCCATGCGATTTGGTCCGCCCACCGTTCCCAGCATCAAAGAACCTGTATTAATCCCAATCCCAATCTGAATCAGCGCACAGCCCGAGTTGGTGCAGTATTGATTATATTCAACGAGACGGTGCAGCATAGCAATTCCCGCTTTCACCGCATTATCAGCTTCCCCACTAAACAGCGCCATAATCGCATCGCCAATATATTTGTCGATAAACCCGTGATTTTGATTAATAACAGGTTCCATACGAGAAAGATAGGAATTGATAAATTTGAAATTATCCTCCGGCGTCATAGTTTCCGAAAGCGTAGTGAAATCGCGAATGTCGGAAAACAACACCGACATTTCTAACTGCACTTGGTCGCCCAATTCCACATCAATGATGCTTGATTTCTCTAAAAATTGGAGGAATTGATGCGGAACAAATCGCTCGTAAGCTTTGTTGAGTTGAGCCAGCCTGCTTTCATTTTCGCGTACTTCTGTATAAAGTTTAGAATTTTGAATCGAGATCGCCGCCTGTCCAGATAAAACTTTTAATATTTCCACTCTTTCTGGGGTAAAAGCTCCCGCTGTCAAATTATTTTCTAGGTAAACAATACTAATGATTTGAGATTGATTAATCAGCGGTACACATAAAATTGATTTGGGCTGATACTTTCGGATGTGGCGGTCGTTGGTAAATTGTCTCGATCGGGCAGCATCATCTAGTACCACGCTTTCTTGAGTGCGACTCACATAATTGACAATTGCAGAGGAAAGTTCTTGACAGGTTTCAACCGGGATTGACTGCAACACGGTGACGAGTTCGTCATCGATTGTCCCTTCAGCTTCAATGAACAGTTGTCCCTGGCTTAACAATATCAGATAGCCTCGTTGCGCCCCTGCATTTTCCATCAAAATTTTCATCAAGCTAGACAGTAGCTTATCTAGCATAATTTCTCCAGAAATTGCCTGAGAAGCCTTCATGACTGCGGTGATATCTAGGTGATTCCCCGAACCAGTCGTTGTCATTGCTACGGTAGTTTGAGTGTTTTTCCTTCCCGGTTGAGTTACCGCGAATAAGTGGGGATATCGCGTTTCTAAATCTTTGACCTTCGCAGTGGCTCCCCATTCCACATAACAATAATACGCCTCAAATATGTATGCTTGAGCAACTTTTGCTTTGCCCCATTCCGAGTAGAATTTGGCTGCTAGTTCGTTGGCCAGGGCTTCGTCATTAACATATTTGTTTTCTTTTGCTCCAGAAATGGCGCGATCGTACATTTCAATCGCCTCGGCTTTATTGCCCAACACCCGTTGCCGTTCTGCTTCCACTAAATACCATTTATGCAGATAATTCATCGGAGCATTTTGCGCCCACTGTTGCAGCGTGCTTTGATGGGTTTCCACTAAGGCAATAATTTCAGTTTGCTGGGTTTCTGGCTGTGCCCGAAAAAGTGCCAGGTGGGTGAGGGCTGCATAAAAATGAAAAATTGGAACAAAAGCCGATCCAGATACTCCCATCAAATACTGTTTGACTTGGGTAATGTTGTCTAGGGCAGCCGTGTAATTGCCATAGCAGTAAGCAAGCAGCAGTTTGAAGATGCAGGCACAGGCGATCGCCGTAAATTCATTATCCTGATAGTGCTTGGGAATCATCACCGTTTCATCGTAGGCAGAGCCTATTAACAAATCCGGCCGAATATGGCTTTCCCTAAAGTTTTGCACCGTCTGCTGAATCATATCCAAATAAATCCGCGCAGAATATTGTTTCAACTGCGCCATTACCGCCCTGTAACTTGCTATTTCTGGTTCCCAAGTGTCTAGTTCTACACCAGCGAATAAATGAGTATAAAAACAAATATATATGTTGTAGCCAGCATCTACAAAGTCGCCGGTTTCCATACCAAACCTATAGCCATCTTTCAGCGTCGGTATCGTTGCCAAAAGAGATTCTTGGCGATGCTGAATCCAACCACCAAACAAAAGTAGAACTGTGGACTTGAATTCGGGTACATTCAACCTATCCAGCAATGAAAGTGCCAATTGCCCAAAGCTATAGCCCGTTTCCACCTCTTGTAAAAAGGCACACAACACCATGCCGTGCATCGCATAACCCACCGTCGATGCGGGCGCATTTCCAAATTGAAGCGATAAACTCACCATCGTGGAGCTCAGCAGGGGCAGCAAACCGGGCATTCCCTGGAAAATGGGTGGAAACAACATACCAGACAGTTGCATAGCTGCCTGAGTCTGTGGATTTGTCATCACAGGTAGGTCAACCAATTCCTCAATCTTTCTGCCACTTATTTGGCCAGCAAGGGCTTGTAGCGCTTTGCCAATCTTGGCTTCATCAGGTTCGGCAGGAAGTTCAATCCCCAATAGTAAGAGTGCCTCTCTTGCTACTGCGATCGTTTCTAACACCTTGCTCTGCGCTGTCTGAGCGGCAATTTGAATTTCGTAAATTTTAACTCGATCTAAAATTGTTTGGGCTTCTTGCAAAACCAGTGCTGCCATCTGTTCCATACCATCAAAATCCCCATTCAAATAGGCAATTTCAGCAGCAGCAACATAAAGATTTAGCGCCAATTCATATTGAGTTTGCCAGCATTGAGGTGTCAGTAGATCAATTCCAGTTTGTAGATAGATATTTGCCGCAGCGTAGGCGGTAGAATTTCTGGCCTTACGTCCCGCTTCTAAGTTAAGTTTGGCTAAGGCTGAGCGTTCACTTAATTGATGGATTAACTCAAGTCCTTGATTTAAATGCCCCACAATATCAAAGATTTTTTCTTCTGTTTCTATCTCCGAAGAACTTTGTAGCAGTAACTGTCCGATTTTCAGGTGAGTGGCTTGTTTTTGGTCGTCGGGTATTAGGGAATAAGCCGCTTGTTGGACGCGATCGTGCAGGAACTTATAAGTGGGATTAGCAACAGACTGATTCGGGGATTGAGCATCTGCTTGAATGAAGTTATAGCCTTCTGAAATCACTAAAATGAGTCCTTCTTGCAAGGCTTTCCACAGTGCTGATGCCGTTTCTTCTGGTAATTCTTCGCTGACTATTGCCAATGTCTCTAAATCAAACTGCGCCCCAATGCACGCGGCAAGTTTGAGAACATCCTGAGTTTCGGCAGGCAACTTCTGCAATTGCGCCGCCATAAACTCCACCACATCCGAGGCGTCGGCAAATTTAACTTGATTAATATCGCACTGCCACCCCCCTTGACTGCCCCCCTTACTAAGAGGGGATTGAGGGGGGTTAAAAATAATTTGACCATCTTCATACAATGCCTTGAGGAATTGAGTCGAGAAAAAGGGATTACCTTGGGTTTTTTGATAAACCAATTCTGTCAAGGGTTGAGCAAAAGATAAATCGCAAATCAGCGTATCTGCTACCAACTGATTGAGATCTGCTAAACTTAACGGTTGCAGGGTAATCGTATTCACCACTGCCCCAGACTTCACAATCTCATCCACAGTCAACATAAACGGATGAGCCGGTGATACCTCATTATCCCGATAAGCACCCAATACTAACAGATGCCCCGTATCCTCCATCAATAGTTGTAATAACTTCAAAGATGCTGAATCTGCCCACTGCAAATCGTCCAAAAACATCACTAACGGATGTTCTGCTTGGGTAAATACTTGCACAAATTTCTGCATCAGCAGATTGAAGCGATTTTGGGCGGCACTCCCCGACAATTCTAGTGCAGGACTTTGAGGGCCAATGATGTGTTCTAATTCAGGGATTACGTCAATCAAGACTTGCCCACTCTCGCCTACTGCGGTGAGAATCATGGTTTTCCATCTGTGTAACTGAGCGTCACTTTCTGATAATAATTGTCCCATTAATTCCCGAAATGCTTGCACAAATGCACTGAAAGGAATATTGCGTTGAAATTGGTCGTATTTGCCTTTGATAAAATAGCCACGCTGTCGGGCTATCGGCTTGTGGACTTCGTTTACGACTGCGGTTTTACCAATCCCGGAAAAGCCAGCTACTAACATCATTTCGGCACTAGCATTACGAACTCTTTCAAAAGCCGCTAATAGATGATCAACTTCAGTTTTTCTGCCGTATAACTTTTCGGGAATCAGGAAATGATCTGTAATATCCTGCGTTCCCAAGTCAAATTCTTCTATGCTATCGGTTTCTTGTAATTGAACCAGACACATTTCTAAATCCTGTTTTAGTCCCAATGCAGTTTGATAGCGATTTTCCGCATTTTTGGCCATCAATTTGCTGACTATTTGGGAGACAATTAGGGGAATTTCTGGCTCGATTTCGTGCGGGGGAACTGGTTGTCTGGCAATGTGGCAGTGAACTAGCTCTAAAGCGTCTTCTGTATCAAAAGGCAGTTTTCCTGTCAGCAATTCGTAGAAGGTGACGCCGAGGGAGTAAAAGTCAGTGCGGTAATCGATAGAGCGATTCATCCTACCAGTTTGTTCCGGCGAGATGTAAGCGAGGGTTCCTTCTAAAATGTTGGGGTTTTTCAGGGTTGGCATTTCTCGCGTTAGCTGAGTGGAAATGCCAAAGTCGATAATTTTGAGCTGTCCCGTTTCCGGGTTATAAACAATATTTGAGGGGTTAATATCTTTGTGGATAATATTGGCGCTGTGAATTTGCCCTAAAGTTTCAGTGGCTGCGATCGCAATTTGCAGAAATTCCTTGAGGCTAAACTTTCGCTGCTGCATCCATATTTTCAAGGATTCCCCGCCAAAGTCCTCCACAAAAATCACCAGGCTGTTTTGGTATTTTTGCAATTCATAAACTTGCACGACTCCCGCCTCTTTCAGCTCTCGCGTGATGCGGTATTCGGTGCGGTAGCGTAGCAATTCTTGAGGTGTGGGGTAGCTTTCTTTGAGCAGTTTGAGGATGAGCGGTTGGCGATCCGCTTCCCGAATCGCCCGGTAAACCAGAGAATTGGCACTTTCGTAAAGCAGCTTCTGGATGGCAATGCCTGGAATGGAGAGCATATTTATTTTCCTGCTAAAAATTAACGCGCCGTCAAAACACACCCGGTTCGTTGTGTAAAGAATAGCGCTTTAGAAAGGAACAAATTATGTTTTTATAACACACTCTTAGTTTTTGGGCAGGGAAGTGGCTTTCAGGTGGTCTGACAGAGTAAGGGTAAGGATTTATCATGCGACGAATCTAAGCCTTGTTAATTTTCCACTCCATGAATTTTCCCCGTTTCGGTTCTCCAAACATCGTTAAAAATTGTCCCACCTCCAGCGCTCAGCAAAACTTTAAATGTATATATTGTCACAGACAGTTTGTTTAAAACCCCAGACATCAAAGGATTTCAGAAGAAACAAAAAAATTGAGCGATCGGCTTTTATTAGAAAAAATATCTTGAGTCGCGATTTTCCAATTCACGAGGGTGTCCCCCGCTGGTTCCAATACGATGTGTTTTTCAACAATTAGCATCAGTCCCCCGGAAAGTTCAAGTAAACTCAAAAAACCAAGGCAAGCTAACGATCCAACATGATGAAATGTAGTCGTTTGTAGGCAATAAGGGGAACAAGCAGTGGAAAGAGCTGCCAATAAATGCCTTAAGCAAAAAATTTTTCGGGGTGTAATATAGGAAGTCGAGTTGAAATGGGTGCTAAAGGTTTTTGGGCTTCCCTCCCTGCAGTTGACAGACAATGTGCCGTCTATTATACAGATTTTGGGGCCGCCTCTAAAAAAGTTTTCGCTCGCCAGCGACACAAACCTGTCGGGCAAGATACCGGCCCAACTTTTGATATCGAAAGATTAAATAACACCATGAGGCAAAGCATATCTCACTGTAATAAATTGTAAAAAAAAGTCTGTCCTAATCTACAAAGCTCTCCCATCATGCGGGGATATTCTGGTATGTATCATCATTACAACGCTTTTTACCCGTAAAAATATTTAGGATTTTTCCTTGCTATGCAGGACTACCAAAAAATCCACTCACCTCTTGCTTTTGAAACAAGGCCGGCAAAGGTTCGTCCCCAAAATCAAGCAATTCACCAGCCATAGGAAGCCATTCATCATTTAGTTCTTGGCAAGAAACAGCTATCACCCTGTCAAAACTATCGTCGCAGGGGATGATAACTTCATAAATAAAACCATCTTCAGCGGTTACAAAAGCATCTCGGATATCAATACTTCCCGACCGAACCCGCTTAAACCGACCGATAGACATGGGAACATAAAGCCATCTTCCCATTTCTTTTGTTTGACTTGCCCAAACTGCAAGAAATATCTGTTCTGACGCATTTCGGCAAGCAAATAGGCACGGTACATCGTAATACTCGTAAACCTCGATAATTTCCAATTTGCCTAAATGAGTAGACTCTGGAAGCAGGCTCATAACTATACCTCACTCAGTGACATCAACAGCTTCAAATAAAGTCAAGGCTTCAACGTTAACTGGAACCCACCAACTGTGGTGAGAATTCTTAGTACCCGGTGAGGGAGTGTGCTTGATTCGTCCTGAATCGGGAGTCAAATTTGCCACAGCAACTTTCATATTTTTAAACCGACCAGTTCTGCGGTTAACTGTCACATCATCTCTTGAAGTAAAAACAGAGAGAGCAGGAACGGCATTCTTTTTCGCTGTCAGGAAATTGCCGATTTGGGTAAAGTTGGCGGACTGTCAAAAAATCATCAGCCGTTGCAGAATTTTGTTGAATCAGGCGATAAACTCGATCGCACGGCCCTTTAGCGTCGTTTGGCGGGCAATCAGGTGGGAAACAATCGGGCCACTGCATTCGATAAGCTCTTAGATGATGTTGATCTACTTCCTACTTCCTACTTCCCCTTACCCTTCCCCGCTACAAACTCCCGCAGCCGCAACAAACTAGCCGTTTGTCCCAAATTCAGCGGCAGCAGCGACACTCCCTCCAACCGAGACTGCACCCAACCATCGCCCCAATACCACTCGTGAAATCCGTCAATTCCCTGACTCAATAACAGCCGCAGACAATTGTGCTCAACAATATCAACGTGATGCTGAACTGCCACGGGGCCCAGCCAACTTGTAAAGGTCAAACCTTGAGAAAATTCTTCCGGCAAACCGCTAGACAACTGCTGTGGCCACAGCCACTGCTGCAATTGACTTGGACGCAACAAGCTGTCTCTAATCGCTGTTTCGGAAGCTTCAAGCTCAATCCGCAGGTTGCTTTGTTGAAAATTACCGAGCATAAGAATTTTAGATATAAGTGCAAGTAACTTTAATGTAACTTATTGGACTGGTTCTAACCTATTCCGGGCGGCCTAGAAGCCCAACCCCTACTCCCCACAAAAACCAAATGCACTCTTTGTGGAACAGGCCGTCCAGCCTGTTCATGTCCGGGCTGGCTAGAAGCCCAACCCCTACTCCCCACAAGCAGAAAATTCATTCTTTGTGGAACAGGCCGTCCAGCCTGTTCTTAGAAAATAGTGCAAAATGTTCGATCGCACACCAGGCCACACCACTGCACATGAGCGCACATCCGCGTTCATCTGCCGTTAAAGATTTAAGATATTCGATCGCACGCCTCGCCCCAGACCCGATTTTCGTATCGAACTGTTAAGCTCTGTTTCATTTCATTGAAATCTCCCCTGCTTCACGCCACCGCATCCAAAGTCCGTGATACCATCACACCTGAGTAATGCCTATAGAAAAAAACTGGAGAGAAAAGCTTTGACACTAAGGGTTGCAGTAGTAGGTTCAGGCCCTGCGGGTTCTTCCGCCGCCGAAACATTGGTAAAAGCAGGCATCGAAACATACCTATTCGAGCGTAAATTAGACAACGCCAAACCCTGCGGTGGGGCGATTCCCCTGTGCATGGTCAGCGAATTTGACTTGCCGCAAAATATTATTGACCGCCAAGTCAGAAAAATGAAAATGATCTCCCCCTCCAACGTCGAGGTGGACATCAATATTGAAAACGCACACGAATACATCGGTATGTGCCGCCGCGAAGTGCTCGACGGCTTCCTGCGCGATCGCGCCGCTTCCTTGGGTGCAAAACTGATTAACGGCACCGTTCATAAATTAGAAATTCCCGGCAACAATACAGACCCCTACACTCTCCACTATGCCGACCACTCCGACGGCAGCGCAATGGGTATTCAGAAAACTCTGAAGGTCGATTTAGTAATCGGGGCTGACGGCGCTAACTCTCGCGTAGCAAAGGCGATCGACGCTGGCGACTACAATTATGCGATCGCCTTCCAAGAGCGCATCCGCCTGCCAGAAGATAAAATGGCTTACTACGAAGACTTAGCCGAAATGTACGTCGGCGACGACGTATCTACCGACTTCTACGCTTGGGTGTTCCCCAAATACGACCACGTAGCCGTCGGTACCGGCACGATGAAAGTCAATCAAGCCAGCATCAAAAAGCTGCAAGCAGGAGTGCGCGCCCGCGCTGCCAAAAAACTGATGGGCGGTGAGATTATTAAAGTGGAAGCTCACCCCATCCCGGAACATCCGCGTCCCCGCCGGGTTGTCGGCCGAGTTGCTCTCGTAGGCGATGCAGCAGGTTACGTTACCAAGTCTTCCGGCGAAGGTATCTATTTTGCCGCCAAGTCTGGCCGGATGTGCGCCGAAACTATTGTGGAGATTTCCAATAAAGGCGCGCGCATTCCGACTGAAGAGGAAATTAAGATTTACTTGAAGCGGTGGGATAAAGCCTACGGCATTACTTACAAAGTTCTGGACATTTTGCAGCGCGTGTTTTACCGTTCCGACGCTACTCGCGAAGCTTTTGTGGAAATGTGTGCCGATCGCGATGTGCAGAAACTCACATTCGATAGCTACTTGTATAAGACTGTAGTGCCGGCCAATCCTTTCATTCAAATGAAGATTACCGCCAAAACCATTGGTAGTCTGTTGCGTGGCAATGCTTTAGCGCCTTAATTGCCTGCTGGAGAACTTCCCCCAGCTCCCCGACTTTTTGGAGAAGTCGGGGAACTCAAATTTTATCGCACATTGTATAAAAAACGCGATCGGTTAAAAAGCCGATCGCGCTTTTTTAGATATACTCTTAGTCTGCGGAGGCAGACTTTGTGTGTGTAGTAGCGGTTTCAACCGCCGAGTAACAGCAAACCGATGATTAGTTCAAGTTCAACTGCACTAAGGTATCGGGGGCGAGGAAGTGGGAAATGTGATAAGCCCGCTCTTCTGTTTTTAGAAGGATTTTTTCGTAGAGGTAGCGGGTAGCTCGATCGCCCAAACTTTCTGCTTGTCCTGCTTGACGGCGTAGCAAACCGAGGATAGCTTGCTCCGCAATTAAATCGTGTTCTAGCATTTGGCGGCAGGAATATACGCCGTCGGCTTCCGGGTCAAAACAGCACAGCTCGGCTAACTTGCTAAAGGTAGCTGCTGGTATGCCGCCCAACCCGTTTAACCGTTCGCCCAACTCGTGGACGCTATCTTGAGCTTCTCCGTAGCTTTCTTCAAAGAATTTGTGCAAGGAGTAAAATTCTGCCCCTTCCACCACAAAATGATGTTTTTGATATTGCAGGTATAGAGCCTGAAAACTGGCCAGCAGCGCGTTCATCCCTTCACAAATCGGTGCTGTGACTGAATGTTCCAGTAGAACTGGGTTTTCGGCTATGTGGCCAAACGGTCTCAATGCACTCTGAGTCTCAGCCATGTGTGTTCTCCTCTCAATAGGCAGTTTTGTTGCCAATAGAGTCAGTCTAGCACTGTAAATTTACCAGTCAAGCAGAGTCTGCCTCGATAGTAGAAGATTTTATAGAGTAGGAAATTTTTTTTGTAAACCTATTGAGAATTATTAGCAGTTGGGTTATGCTTGAACAAGATCCTCGTTATGAGCGCTTCCTGAAAGTGGGGCGAACCTTCAGAAGGCAGAAGGCAGAGGGCAAAAGGCAGAATTTTTCAGGAAGGGCTTTCCATCATCTTTGATGTTCTGCTGAAATCTGGCTTTTAACTTCTACCCGCTACCATTCAGGGTAAAAATTAATGCAAATTATTACTGTTGTTAAAAAATGAATCCAGCAGATCCAGAATTAGAAGTTTGTGACATTGTGCAAGTTAGTTGGCTAGATAGGTGGCAAGTTTACAAACGCTTGCAAGAACTAGAAATTCCCTGCTGGTGTGCGGTTGACCAACCTTTGCGGGCAAAAGTCAACACAGTTAAACAAGCGGCTCAGTTAATGAGCGTGTTGAGGCAAGTCAGTGCCCCTCGGTGCGAACTGGTGCAGTGGCTGGAATACTGCTGGCAAAGGGGCTAAAGGTAGAACGAAGTTCGGCAACGAGCAATGTACAAGATGTAACGGATGTAACGGATTTAAAGGAGTCATAACAATGTATAAATCTGGCAAGCAAGTTTCCGAATTCAGTTTAGAGGGAGAAATCCTCGGCCTAATTATTGAAGATGGCTGCAAACTTAAATATTTGCGAATTAGCAACGATCGCGGAGTAGAATATCTTGTTAAACTTTGCAAAGAATTGCGGTCATTTCTGTCGCCTATTTTGACACCGGGGTTGAGAGTTCAAGTTGTAGGTGAGAAAGAACTCAATTTGAAAAACGGTAAAATAAAACTTAAAGCTCGCAGCCTCAAGCTGGCTCAGGGTAACAACGATCGATCGCACGAACACCTTGACTCCACCAATGGGCCTGTTGCGGTATTGACATCCGACGATCGGGCGATCGGCAAAAGCGAAGTCAGCTCTCCCACTGCGGCTCAAACTGTAAAAGCTCCGGCAAAAACCCAAACCAAAATATTAGTATGTCAAAAATCAGACTGCCTGAAGCGGGGCGCTGGAGGAGTCTGTAAAGCTTTAGAAAATGCTTTGAATGCGCGCGGTTTAGAAGACAAAGTGACAGTACAGGGAACCGGATGTCTCAAACAGTGTAAAGCGGGCCCAAATATAGTTGTGATGCCGGACAAAACTCGCTACAGCCGCATTGCACCGGCAGAAGTTCCAGCAATCATTGACAAACATTGTGCAGTTGTTAAAGCTTAGGCGATCGCCCGGATGCCGCAACAGTGCGTTAGACATCAGGAAAAATTATTTTGATAGGACTCTGGGCGAAAAACTCACATCTGTAGGGTGCTCACAGGCGCATCTTACCAGAAAGAATTGGTTTAAAGCCCCAAGCATAAGGGGGAGAAATTAAAAGAAGACTATTCATTACTCCAATCCTCGGACTTCCAGGAAGAGGTCGCTATAAAGCGGTCAACTGTCAACTGTCAACTGTCAACTGTCAACTGAATGAAGCCTGAATTTGAGTTCGGGTTGTAGTTCGATCGCGCCACTCGATTCAGAGGCGATTGTCCGAAAAAACCGGAAAAATGCCAAAAACTATCACTGAGGGGCTTCCTTCGGGAGAATATCTAAGGATAGACTGTATCTGAGACCCTGTGAGTATTGGGATAAAAAGCCATGTCAGAAGCTGATCTTCGAGCCCATCAGCACCAACCGTACCCTGCTGTTCCATCCGATACCGAACCATTGCCGTCAGATTTTCCTGATGCTGGGGGTTTTGAGCTGATCGCCCCCGATGCGACAGACACTCCCGCAACGGTTCCCCAACAGCCAGAAGAAGACTGGCAAACAGTAGATTTTCCCAACGCCATCAGTGTAGATGCAATTCCTACAATACCTGAAACAAAAAAGTCGCAATCTCCGACACAGCCGACTGAGGCGGGCTCGCCCCCGATTTCAGACAATCTAAAAAATATGCTTGGGAATGCCGAACAGGCCAAGGGCAAAGGATCGACCCCAGTCACCCTCATGCAAGCGCTGCACGAATGCAACCGCGACCTTTTACAGCGCATCGCCCAGCTAGAAACAGCTCTCGAAGAGTCCCAAAAAACATTGCAGAATCGCGAAACTTTGCTAGAACAGCGGACTGCAGAACTCGAAAATACTCAAGAACAATTGACGCGGCTGTTTGGCAAAGTGGAAGTTTCCCATCAAACCCTCCAAAGTCAAGAAATTTTAGTCGAAAATTTAAGAAGTCAGTTGGCAACCAGCCAAGTCAGGCTAGCGACTGTTGAGCGAGAATGTGCGTCTACTGTGCAGCGCTACAACGAACAGTTACAGCAGTTAGTAGCCACAGAAAATATTTGCAGGGAATTGCGAGCCCGCTTGCACCGCCAGCAGCGCCACACTCTGCAATTCAAAGCTGCCTTGGAAAGAAGTTTGGACAGGCCGCAGGTAAAATCGCCGAGGATCGAGCCGCCTGACAATAATCTGGACACCGCCAGCGCACAATTAGAATCTTTGCTCGCGGCGGTCAAAAGCTCTCAGATGCCGGTGCCGCCAGCCTTCAACGCTTCCCCTGTCCAACCTTGGTCGGAACCAGAAGAGGTTCCAGAGGTAGCGGCTGCTGTTGAGGCGATCGAGCCTGAATCCCCAGCCAATCTGGAACTCAACAAATTAGCCGAAGTGTCCGGCATTCAATTGGAGAAGAGCGAAACCTACCAGCCTGATGAGCCGGCAACTGAGTTGGCCGAACCGGTTGCGGCACCTGAACTGCCGATGGCTGAGTCTGAACCCGCCGAAACTGCTACCAAAGTGGAGGCTCAAGAATTGGCTAGGGCTTTTCAAATTTTGAACTCTGTTGAAACCTTTGGCATTCAAGAAGTGCGATCGAGTGTGGCAAAACCTACAGCAGTCGCCCAACCAGACTGGCTGAGCTTGATTGCCAGTCCGCTGCGGGCTTCTAAAAAACGCCGATCGTTAGCTGAAATTGAATTGCCGAGTTTTCGATAGCGAACTGATATCATTTCGGGTTACACCGGAATGATGTTGACGGTTGACGGTTGACAGTCAACAGTCAACAGTCAACAGTCAACAGTCAACAGTGAACAGTGAACTCGAATTTACTATTCCGATGCTAACGGATTGGATATGAGAGTTGCTAGTTTTGAGTTAAAAGTCAAAACTCAACACTCTTTTCTCCCCTTTCCCATGCCATAGGTGAGAGCATAGCTGGTAGCCAACAGCCACAGCCAAACAGCCGGATACCGGGGCTCCAACCAAGGTTGTACCCTGCGGGCGAAGCTGGGAAGCCATCCGAACAACAAACTGGCCAAAGCCAGCAGAGTAAAATTCAAGTAACTTCCCAGCCAGCGCCAAATATCCCCCAAGGTGACAAAATCTAAAATCCACAATAGGAGAGAAGGGTTTTTTCCGGCTGCTTCGAGCGCCAGTCGATTGAAAGTTAGCCAGTCGGTTCTGTCTTTAATAAAAGTTTCGGCGACGGCGAGTTTTTGTGCTGCCAAAATACCGAAAAAGGTATTGAGAATTGAATTAATTCTTTGAGGTGGCAAACTGCTGCCGGTAGGCACCATCATGCCTTTAGAAAATAGCCAAGTTACTGAAACATTGCTCTGGTAGGCGCGAATTTGGTTTAAGTGATTTGCCGTCAACAAATTGTGCTTTAAAGCTGTATCCAAAAGGTCTGTTAAGCGGAAAAGATTGCGGACAAGGGAGCCGAAGCCTGTGAAAACGAGGGGAGATTGCAGAGATGCTGCGTCGCCGATCGAGACTAGGCGATCGATCGCCACGGAGCGATCGCCGCTGTTGCTGCTAAAATGCCCCGGAATATAACCAAAGGTCGGTTTTTTCCACACCAATTTATCGACATCGCAGCGGCGGTATTCCGGCAAAATTGCGAAAAAATCTTCGTACATTTCCAGCAAAGAACCGGGATTGTCTGGATGTACTTGGTGGTAGTGAAATAGATAAACTGTCAATTCTGTGCCGGCGCCGGGAAACAACTCCCAGATGAGCTGGCGCCCGCGGGAAATGTCCCCGTGAGTGTAGAGTACATCCCCGTACTCGGAATCCCACACTCCCGGCTCAAATCCTGCGTCGATGACTGCTCCCACTGTCGGACAAACGCTGTCAAAAGTCCGCCCTTCGTTCAATTGCCAAGCGATGGGAGAAGCCGAACCCATTGCATCCACCAGCAACCGTCCTAATGCAGTGCGATCGCCTTTTGTCGGCAAGTGGTGGCCCTGAACTACTACTTTTTCCGCTTCAACATCGGCTCTGATAAAATCAGTTTCGTCCCAGATTTCTCCACCAGCTTCTGTTAGCTTAACTCCCGCTAAATTCAGCAATTTCTCCCCGTCCAAAGCTACATTGAGTACCTTTGGTGTGTGCAGAACAGGCGCTTTCGCCACGGGCGGATTGTTAGCATCAAAAAACTTGTTGTAGCCATCTCTGTATTCTCTGGCAATCAAAGTTTCTATTTCTGCAGCAGTAAATAAACCCAAATCAATTAAGCTTTGAATTTCATCCCGCGAAATATTCCACTCGCGATTCATCCGCCCGAAAGGCATTCGTTCAACTAGCAGCACTCGGTAGCCCAATCTCGCCATGACTGCGGCGTGAATCACTCCCAAGGCCCCGCCAATATAAATTAAGTCGTAAAAAGTATCGCCAGAATCAGACACCAAAATCGTGTCTTCTGCCTTCTTCCCTGTTCCTTCTTCATTCTTCCCTGTTCCTTCTTCATTCTTCCCTGTTCCTTCTTCCTTCTTCCCCCTTCCCTCTTCCTTCAAAAACACTATTTGTTTTGGCTTTTGAGGATTGCGAGTGCTTTCGCGCCAACGTTGCTCCCACCAGTAGACGCGCTTGAGGTCGTATTCGCCTTGAGGCATTTTTTGGAAGTATTTAACGGTCAGGGGGTAATAGGGGGCAAGAGCCTCAAAAATTGACTGTTTGGAGAGGTCTATGACAGGGGGTTCCGGGTAGCGATCGGGAAACTTGTTTCTCACAGCAAGATTCAGATTTTCCAGGAACTTTTTTTCTCCCGCAGGCGCCTCTTCTAGACGAAAGACTTTTAAATAAGTGGTGCGTTGCAGTGACCAGACAAAGGTGGAAAGTTCTGTCGATCGCCAATTTTGGTTTCCTGAATTGGTGTCAGCCAAGGCGGGTTTTGGATTGGCCTTTTGAGTTCCAGACTTGAGAACCTCGGCTGTTGTGGCTGGTGAAAGCAGGCGAAAACCGTCAGGAGTAATAATTTTTTCTCCGATTCCGGGATCGAATTCGTGCTGCAACCAAGTGCAGACGGCTGCTGTATCTGGTGTCGGGACTTCTAGATAAAGAATTTCTTGCATGATTAGGCTCTCAATGCTGAATAAATTAATAAAGATGGGGGAGTTGACAAGGGAGCAAAGTAGGCTATACTCCCGAATACTTATTGAGTTTTAAATAAGTTTACAATGTTCTCAGATTTTTAGGTTTTCGATCGCTCTTGCTCTCGGTTGGCCCGCAGTGGCTGAATATCTACTCCTTTCGGTATGCAATCTCATGAATTATCCCATTCCTACGAATCCTCAAGAAATGATTGCTTTGCGACAGCAGCCGCTGAATGAAGAATTGGTGGCGTCGGCGATCGCGGGTGTGATTCAAATAGCTCGATCGCGATCTCAGTCTTTGGATGAATTGAAGGCTGAGGTACTCGCCGACGACAATCTGCTCGATTTTGCTCAGAGGCTATGGCTGAGCGACATTGTGGCTCAAGCTTGGAACAATTTGCCCTAAATTTTCCACATCCAAAGCATTCTTCCCAACGTGATCGAGCCGGCGACAATAAGCTGATGACAGCTAGATTGTCCCGGAGAATTTGTGATCTTGTAAAAATTATGGTTAAGTCATTGTTAAATTTATCAATATTGAGCAAATTTCATAAATTGGCTCCCAGTTTCATAGGTTAGCTGCCTCGATCAAATATTTTAAGATGCCAATAATTTTACTAATATTATCAATAAAATAATCATTTAAATCAACTTCCATAATTTGATTACTAAGCCGTAAAAATTTCCAATTTGTCCCTGTTGTGACCACTCCATATATTTCGGAAATATTATTGTTTTTTCTTTCATTAAATATTTGAGCGGCAATCATTTCTGCCATACATTGTGGAAGCCCAGCTTGGATATTATCATTTTTAGCTTCTACTAAGGCGACAACAGGGGCTTTGATTAGCAGTTGTTCGGGAGAACGACTAATCATAAAATCACAGAAACCCGTTAATCCTTTTTCTAAATCTACATTAAACTCTTTTCCTGAAAAAAAGCTAATTTGATACTTAAACTGCTTTCTAAGTTCTACTAAAATAGGTGTGACAATTAATTCGGAGCGAGCTTTTTCCGTATTAATTGCTAAAGCTAAAGAAATGTTTTCTTGCAGAGTTTGGCTGAGAAGCTCGCTATACTCGGCGTCCGGTAAATCGGCAAAAATACCAACTTTGTCAGCAATGGTTATGCCAAAGTTGGTTTCAATCATTTCTAGGTTTGTGAATTGGCTGTATGACATTTTTATTATGAGACCAGGAAAACTTGACAATCAAAAATGAAAAAATATTTTTGTTATTTTAACATATTTGATGCTCATTTTCAAAGGAATTTGGTATGAGTAACTTGGCGACTAACGCAACTCAACTTCTCGCTTGACTTCTGCCAAAACTCGATCGCCCCGCATCAACCGGTATTCGGCCCGCCAAACTCCCGGAATCACAGGAGAATTTGTACTGTTTCTTTTGCCGACATAACCCAACCAAGTGCGGCTGGGGGCTTTAATTTCATTGGTCTGATCGGCGATGGTTGTGCCGTTGGGTGCAAATAATTTGTATTGTTCGCTATCGCCCTTGAGCACTCCGTAACTTTGCACCCAAAACAACAAAGCTGGACTGTTTGCAGGGAGTTGAGTCCCGGAAAATTTTCCTTCCCAGACAGCGTTCTCGTCCGGCGGCTTATTGGCAAAACCGGCCCTAATTAAACCTGTGGAAATATAGTCTAGAGGTTTGTCCCAGATTGGGTTGCGGGCGATGTTGCAGCCTACCTTCGCGTCGGGGCCGACAAACGGATCTACGGGCTTGCCTTGATAGCGAAAAGTTACGTGTACGTGGGGGAAAGAGGCCATCCCAGAGTTTCCCACCATGCCCAAAACAGTGCCTTTTTGTACCTGCGTCCCAGGTTTGACGGCAACGCTGCCTTTGCGGAGATGACAGTAGTAGGATTCCCAGCCTGCGCCGTGATCGATCACTATGGCGTTACCGCATTCTGTGCCTGCGATGTTGGCTTTCTCTGTCTCGTTTTGTAAACGCCGATCGACCACACCATCTCGTGCTCGCAAAACTTTGCCTGCAGCGGAGGCAATAACTGGAACTCCTTTTGCCATTGCTTTGGCGTCGGGAATGGCAAAGTCTGTGCCGTCGTGGCCGTCGTAGGTTTGACGCCCGCAGCCAAAATCTACGGCGGTGGGGCCGGGTTCTCGATCGAAATACAGCATTACAAAACAGTCTTTGCCTAGGGTACAGTCGATCGGCTGACCGAATTGCGGGTTGTTGGGCTTTTGGGCGACTGCGGTAGAGACGAGACGCTGGGCGATGGTGTTGGCTTCGGCGATCGGCGCACTTACTCCGCTGTTATTAGCACAGCTAGACAGACTTGTCAACCCCAAGGTCAACAAAATTGCCGAAATGTATTTTTTTGATAGTATAGTCATTCGCCCGTTGGATGTAAAAGCTGAGGTGGGTAGTGAAAAATCAATTAATGATTCAGAATAGAGGGGATCAAGAATCTAGACGATGGGTAAGGCGTTTTCGTTTCCTATATTTGTTGTATTATTTTGAGTTGGAAATTTTAAAATTTTAATGAGTTCAAGAATGGGTTCTAAAATTCGATCGCTCATTTCGATAATTCGGCTGGCCGGGCTTGCTGTTGCTGCTTTGGGGATGTGGGGATTTGCCACCATTGCCGAAGACGTGTTGGGAAAACAAAGTTACGCTTTCGATACATCTATTTTACTATATCTCAGGAGCCTTCACACTCCGCTGCGCGATCGAGTAATGCTGGGCTTTACCTTTTTGGGCGAGCCGAACTTGCTGCTAGTGATTTGTCTGATTTTGGGTATTGTTTTGCTAGCGCGCAATCACCGCTCGGAATCCGCAACTATTGCGCTCGCGGGTGGGGGGGCGATCGGTTTAAACCTACTGTTAAAAAAACTTTTTGCCCGCGCTCGACCTCAACTTTGGGAGCGCGTTGTTGACGTTCGCTTTTACAGTTTTCCAAGCGGACACGCGATGATTTCAATGGTTATTTACGGTTTGCTAGGATATTTTTTGGGTACGCGCTTTCCGAAACAGCGCTGGTGGATTTACAGCTTGACAGTTGTATTAATTGCTGCTATTGGTTTGAGCCGGCTTTATCTAGGAGTTCACTGGCCTACCGATGTTATTGCTGGTTATACGGCTGGTTTGGTGTGGCTGATTACCTGTATTCTCAGTTTGGAAATATGGAAGGAATTGCGTTCTTTGACTACGGCTTCTAAAGAGGAGTTTTTGTCACCAGATCCGTCTCTAGAAATGACTAATGACTAATGACTAATGACTAACAACAATTTGCTTTTGGGTAAAACACATGGCAATTCCTTTTTCGTAGTAAGCGGCCTCGTTAATGAAAATTGGATAAACGGTTGATTTACCTTCATAAAATACCGACTCACCATCTAAGGTCAAAAACATTGGATCGCCGGGATTTAAGGCTTCATAATCTCGGGATTGCAGATGAGGATGAATCATTGCCTGAATTTCTCTGTTCTCGTTTCTGGGATAGTCGATCGCCCCAATGGTGTGATAAATAGTCAGGGGATTTTTTGCAGCAGGCAGGGTGCCTTGATTGTAGGCTTCTACACAGTCTAAAATTCGGCACACAACTTGCTCAGTTTGCTGAAATAAAGACGCATCTAATACCCCTTGCGGCACAGCACCAACTTCCAGCGTACCGCCTAATTCGGAAAGCGATCGCAGCAAAGGACTATCGTGATTCTTGGTTGTAGAAGCGAGTACCTTGAGGTGGGGATACACAGAGGTTAAATAAGCTGCTAGTTGCAGGTTAAATGGATGATGGCTGGCAAGAATAAATGTTAGCCCCATGTTGGACGTGGTGCTGTGCAAATCGATAATTAAGTTGGGCAGATGAGTGTTTTTTGAGCTAAAAAGGCGGTAGATTTCTTTCGCCCGCTGCGCTTCATAGCTGGAGAGATGGGGATTTTCTAAATCTTGCTTTCTAAAGCAGCGGTTGAGGTCGATATCGATGTAGCGTGTCCCGATTTCGCAAGCTTTGGGATTGGCTAGCAGGGCGATTGTTTCAAAAGTCGATCGCCCAATTAACTCTGGCGCGCGATCGAATTTCTTCACCAGGTAAATTCCTGTGAGTTCGTTTCCGTGGGTTCCTCCCACTATGGCAACACGTTTAATTTTGTTCATAGACAAATAAGTTCCTATCCCCAGCGTAGCACCCTTTGTCATCTGTTGGTAAAACAAACCTGAGAAACCCGGTTTCTTGGTGTATTTATCGTTACCCAACTAAAAGCTTGTAGAAACCGGGTTTCTCGCCCCATGCGTGAATCTCAGAAACCGGGTTTCTCTCGATATTTCTCGTCACCCAACTAAAAGCTTGTAGAAACCGGGTTTCTCGCCTCGATCCAAAAATTTCTGTCACAATAAAATGAAGACTACTCAGAGACAAAGGGCATGACGAGATCGCACTTATTGCAGTTAATCTACAAAGCCGCTGATGAAGGCCAGACAGAATTGGATGTGGCGGGGTTGGGGTTGGAGGAATTGCCACCGTTATTTCGGAGATAATGTTAGTATCGAGTAAATAATGCAGAGTCATTCAAAGATGACCTCGCGTCCTGCAAAAGTTCGATCGCGAACTTCTCCCCAAAGTTCATCAGGATTTAAACCGAGTTCGTGCACTTGATATTTTTCACGAAATGCACGCTAGAGATTCTCCAAAACTCAGTTCGAGATTCTGTGGCTGTTTGCGGCGTTGAATGTATTCGCGCAAGGCGATTTCCACTATAGTCTCGAACTCAATTTCTCCCTCAAGTTCGAGATCCTCTTGCAGCCGCGCCGTATCCACATTCAGGCTTGTCACCATTGGCTTTCCTCTTTTAACGGTTATTTTATTATAGTTGTGATGCCTCGCTCAGAAACCGGGGGTTTTTGCCCAGAAGACGCATGACAGTGTAGAAACCCAAAAAAACCCGGTTTCTTTGATTGTGACGCGCGAACAACTCCTCACCAAGCGAAAAATCCTGTCACAATAAAATCAAGACTACCGAGAGATTAAGTGGGTATCGAACTCAAGCTACCGTCAGGACGCTAAATCATTTAAAATTAAAATGAGTGGGGCGATATTCGCCCCAATAGCCCCAAAAACCTCGGTGTTATCATGCGTAAAATTGTACTATTCATTGCATCTAGTCTGGACGGTTATATCGCCCGATCGAATGGCGATATTGACTGGCTGTTTACCGACCAAAATTACGGTTATAATAAATTCTTAGATAGCATCGATACGGTTCTCATGGGTCGGAAAACTTACGAACAAGTTCTAACTTTTGGCGAGTATCCGTACCAGGAAAAAAAGAGTTATGTTTTTACAAAAAATCTAGATTTTCAAGCCACTTCTGATGTAGAAGTGGTAACAGATTTAGAGATTTTTGTCAATGATTTGCGCTGGCTTGAGGGCAAGAATATTTGGTTGGTGGGAGGTTCTCTGCTGATTCGCGATTTCCTGAATCAAAATTTTGTCAACGAGGTCATTCTCTCAGTGCACCCGATTATTTTGGGCGAGGGAATCCCTTTATTTGTTAATCCCATAAATACTACAGCTTTGCAGTTAACTGGATGTCAGACATACAGTTCTGGTATGGTTCAGCTATCTTATGATGTCGCGACTTGAGGGCGATCGCAGCAGCTTGCGCGCTTTCGCTGCTATAAGATAGATATAGAAGCTGTATGAGGGAGAAATGGCTGCTAGAGATTTATTTCACGATGCTGTAAAAAAGCGCTTCAGAAGGAGGAGTGGGAAATCACCGCAGATCCGCTGATCGTCAAAATTCAGGGTGTTAAGTTTGAGATTGATTTAGCAGCAGAGAAGGTTTTGGCGGCCGAGAAATTAGGGCAAAAAATTGCTGTTGAAATTAAAAGCTTTCTCAACAACTCTGCAATTACTGACTTTCATCTCGCCTTGGGTCAATTTTTAAATTATCGGCTTGCTTTACAAATCAAAGAACCGGACAGAACACTGTATCTAGCAGTACCATTTGATACTTTTGACTCGTTTTTTAAAGAGCCATTTATACAAGAAGCGGTCAATGTGTATCAACTTAAACTCGTCGTTTACGATCCGCAAAAGGAGGTAATTGTGGAATGGAAAGAGTAGAACATTACCGCCAGTGTATCCGCAAATTGCTCACTCAACAAGCAACGATAGAAAAGCCTAATTCAGACGTTGAATGCCAGCTTGTTTTTGATTGGGAACACGACCACTATCAGTTACTCGATGTTGGCTGGGAGGGACTAAAGCGGATATACAACTGTTTCATTCATTTGGATATTAAGGATAGCAAAATTTGGATTCAGCGCAATATGACAGAAGTGGATATTGCACGGGAATTTGTGGAGATGGGAGTGTCTGAGGATGATATTGTGTTGGGGTTGCATCCACCTTACAAGCGTCCGCATACTGGGTTCGGAGTAGCGTAAAGGAAAAGGCGATCGCAGATGATGAAATGTGTTTGCTACTTTTTGCTATTGTAAGGATTCAGGTGAAAAATAGTGAGAGTAAGAGCCGAGAAATATGGTAATGTAGTCAGATGAGCGAAAAATCA